>CAZAGA010000136.1:0-8511 GCA_964484335.1 uncultured Anaerolineaceae bacterium | reverse complement strand
AATAGATCGCCGAGTGGGTGAAGTAGCCGACTGGCTCTCCTTCGGGTGTCTCAATCACCTGGATTTCTCGCCGGTTGACATTATTCTGGCTTTTTCCTTCGAGTTCATATAGCCAATCATCCGGTTCGCGAACGCAGCTTACCAGGTAGCGCTGGTTGGCTTGTTGGTGTAAAGCAGAGATAAATGGTAAATCTTCGCCTCGGGCAGGGCGAATCACATAAGGCTCGGTTTGCCCCTCCTTTAACTTTGGTAGCGAGCGTTTTGACCCATACCGCCCGCCGCCCAGTTCCATTGCCATCTCATACCCAAATAGCCGGTAATAATAAGGAATGCCGGTGATGGCCTGGACAACCTGCCCGCGTCCAGCGCTCCATTCATGGATCAACTCGAATTGCGCTCGTACCAGGCCACGCTGGCGATATTCGGGGTCCGTTCCGACCAACTCCGGGCGGCCGACCTGGAAGGGAATACCACCATAGGACCAGGTCTGGGAGATCAGGTTGAGCGTTGATACAATCTTTCCTGTCCGTTGGTCCTCGACGATCGTAAAATCATCTGGGGCAAAGCTGGGGTGAGGCTTGACGAGCAGATCGCGCGTCCAAACCGCAACTTCTTCTTCGGGATTTTCTGGGCCTTCATCGCTGTGAATGCGGGCATTGAAATCGCCCAAGGCCTTAGCATCGCCTGCGTTTGACCGGCGCAGGATCAGACCATCTCCTAGGTCACGTAAAATCGCCTGTGATTTCATTTTGCCTCCTGAACAGTTTTAAGAAATGTAACCCGGCGCAAGACAGGGTAAAACCCAAGTCTTTCGTAAATACGCAGTGCACCGGTCAGGTTCTCGGTATCCACTCCAAGCCCGGCAGTTTCCAGGCCAGCTGCCTTAAATCCCTGCATGGTTTCGCATAACAAGGCGGTGGCGATGCCCCGCCTGCGCCATTCGCGTAAAACAGCCAGATCAGCGACCCAGCCTTCTTTCAAGTTCAAAGCCTGGTTCTCCGCTTCGCTGACTCGCACCAGGGAAATCCCTACCATTAGCTGCTTTCCACCCGGCAGGTTGGCCCAGGCCATCCGACATAGGTCTGTCCTGAAGTCAGGATGTCCGCCGAAGAATAGCCGCCAGGCGTCCTCACTGACCGGAGCAGCCCCCCAATGATCACGAAAGGCGAGGTTCAAAACCTGCCGGGCCTCTGATTCGTGTTCCCTCAGCCAGAAAGTAATCTGGATGCCATCCGGCAGAGGCCAGGTGGGAATTGGAAGATTTAAGTCTCGCCGCATTTGATAGAAAGCTCGGGCGGCTGTAAAGCCATGCAATTCAAGTAATTTGATCCGGTCGCTCAGCCGGTCGAGGCAGCCATGTTTCAGGTAATGCGGCAGGTTGCTCGGGCGGGTGGCCAGGATCTCCCGGCCGCGCGCTTCCATCCACTGAAGTAAAGCGCTTCCCAGGCCGCGATCTCGGTGCGCAGGGTGAACCTCGCCCCACAGGTAGGCTGAGTAATCGTGATCCGCCTCTGGATTGGAGAAGACCCAGGCCAGGCCAGCTACTTGACCTTCTGGCGTCAGCGCCAGGAACGAATCGGTTTCGGGGTTGGTCTCAGGGTCGTCGAAGTCACGCTGTCGCTCATCGAGCGTATCAACCCATTGGCGCTGGTCAACCGCTTCAATTTCGATCAGCAAGCGGTGGATCGCTTCAGCATCACTGCGTTCAGCATGCCGATAGGTATATCCTTCTGGCCAACGGATGGTACTGGATTTGGTTTTCCTGGTTGTCATAGCAGATTTCTTTCTTCGATGTAATGTTCAACGGGCTGGGTAAAATGATATTTATTCCAGGTCAGCTCAAAACAACAGCCTGCTTGGATTTTCGCTCACGAGATGAAAATAAATGCCAGGTGATCGCGATCGAAAAACCGTAGAGGACCGCTGTAGTCAGGAATAACGGGGTAAACCTGTAACGTTCTTGCACCAGGCCGGAGATATATGGCCCCACCGACCAACCGATAGTCCAGGCCATTTCCTTAATTCTATTGACCGTGGCTCGCTCGGTTTCGCGCACCTGTTCCATCGCGAAGGTACTGTATAGGGGACTAGCCATATTCATCAGCATTCCACGCAATAAAAAGCCGGCCGCCGCAATCCACAAGGATGGGGAAAACCCAACGACCAGCAAGAAAATCAGGCTCAGGCCCTGGGTGATAACCACTGCGCGGATCTTTCCACCCACATTTAGCGCTAATCGTGGCCCAACCAGGCTGCCTAGGCCAGTTAGCAAGGCCGAAACACTGAACAAGATTCCCAGCCGTTGGTCTGATATGGTGAATTTATCTCGAAAGAAGACGTTCATGTATGGGATGAGAATAGCAGCGCCAAAACCAATTAACAAGTTGGGCAGGGCAAGCTGCAGGGTTAACTTCTGGGTTACCACGCGCCATGTCGATGTCTTCGGCCGGCTGGAGGGTGACTCGCTGTAAGCAGGTGGTGGCAAAGCCGGCGGCTGGCGGATCAGTGCTAGAGGGATCAGGGTGGTTGCACCCAGGGCAACGGAGGCTAGTAGAACGGCCTGGTAGGCCTGGGCGCTTTTCGCTGGTGCGTTTAGCCAGCCTCCGAACAATTCCGGAAGCTGTCCTGCGAACAGGCTGCCCACTGCTCCTGACAAAGTCAATAGGCCATAGTTCAGGCTGAATAATAATGTCCGGTTGTCATCATTTGAAACCTGCATCATAAATGGAGCGTGATTTAAGAAGAATAGCATATTGCCGATCCCGGCAAAAAAAGCTGCTGCCAGGATCCAGGCTGGCTGCAGCAGGGTGACTTCCAGTGCATTGGCGATGATAAACATAGCCACGCCAATCAGCATTGCTCGTTTACGCCCTAAGCGATCCGATAGCACACCAATTGGCAATCCAACGAGCAGGGCAGCCGCTGAGTTGGTGGAGGTCGCCAATCCGAGAAATTCGCGGCTGAAACCACGCTCCAACATATAAAAGTTGAAGAACAGGCTCCAGGCAGAGAAGATGACGCCATCCATCACAGTGGCTATCAGGAACAGCCGGGCTGGTCGGTTGAAACTGCGAATTTGTTGAAAAATAGAAGGATGAGCTGGCATAAGGGATAGCAGTAAATCAAGCCTCAAAATTGGCGCTTGTTGTTTCATCTGAGCGCCGAAGCGTGCGGTTAAATAATAACAGAATTGGTGACAGACTCAGGCTTGAAATGGTGATCGCAGCGCGAACACCGGCCAGGTTACCAATCAGCCCGACTAGCGGTCCGCCAGCCACCTGGCCAATTGCATCCACCTGGCTGCTCATCGAGAGAACGGTCGCTCGAACGCTGGAGTCCAACTTTTGATTGACCCAGGCTGTATATAGTGGGCTGATCAGGTTCCGGCTGACGTAGATAACCCAGTAGGCTACCACAATCCAGAACAGCCAGTGCGCCTGGGCAAAGCCGAGCAGGCCGGCGATTAAGAATATTGTCATGCCCGTCAAGGCTCGGGCGATGCTTTTATGGCTGGCGGTATCGGTTCGCCGGGCGGCAATCTCGGTCACGGCCATCGAGAAAAGCATCCCCACAGCTCGTAACCCACCCAACCAGACCACGGGTTGGAAAAGGGCTGGAAAAGTGAAGTTATCCAGAATCAGCTTGGTCCATAAGCGATCGAATCCCTCGCTATACAGGCCAAAAAATAACCCGATAAGCAATATATCCAGTAATGCCGGCCGCCTGCGGATCGCTGCAATCCCATCCGTAAAGGTGGACCGGAATACCTGCCAGGAGTGGCGCTCATTCCTGGCCGCGGGCTGAAACCCATTTTCAGGCATCATCAAAGCCAGAATCACAGCCAGAGCCAGGATCGAACCGCCTCCGACCTGGATTGGCAGGCTAATTCTCAGGCTACCGATCAGCGCGCCAGCCCCCAGGCCAAGCAAGGCGGTGGCCTGCCCAAGCTGGTTGGCGCGAAGAAAAGCCCGGTTGGCGCGCAGTTCACCAATTTCATCGCTGATCCAGGCCTGCGTCGCACCACTGGTGAAAGTGTAGCCAACCCCCCACAAAATTTGACCCAGGATGATTGGCAGGAAGAAAGGCAGCGAGCCTTCCAGCAGGAATCCTGCTCCGATCAGGACGTACCCAATAATGATCGAAAGCCTGCGGCTATGCATGTCCGCCACGATCCCGGTCGGCACTTCGAAGAGCAGGATCGACAGCTCCAGAACCGTACCCACCAAAACAAGCTGCAGCGGGCTCAAACCTGCTAGCGTGACCTGGTATATCGAGCTAGCCGCGAAAATCATCGAAAACAGGAATGCGCCAGCGCCCTCCAGGATAAGGTAGACATGGTATGCATCAATCCGTTTCAAGATCCGGCTTTCTGTCTTTCCAAGAATGGGCTTGTTCGTAAGCGTAAGCACACTGCAACAGGCGAGCCTCATTCCAAGGCCGGGCAACGAGTTGCAATCCAATCGGTAGGCCGCTCGCTGTGAAGCCAGCCGGAATGGAGATGGCTGGCAAACCGGTCAGGTTGAATGGGGCTGTATAGCGCGTCAGCAGCCGGGCTTGCTCGACAGCATCTGGGCCCAGGATGGGCGGGGCAGGCACGGGGGTGGTTGGCAGGATCAGGATGTCGTACCGTTCAAAGAATCGTTCGAATTGACGGCGTAGCATGGCCTGGTTACGGCGAGCCAGGCTGTATTCGGTGGAGGTAACCTCTGCACCAGAGCGCAGACGGCGGAGCACATCTTCACCAAAGCCCTCAGGATGGTTATGTAAGTTCTCCCGGTGGTAGGCTGCCGCGTCGCTGGTCACCATCAGCAGGTTAGCCTGTCCAGCAGCGCGCAACCCTGGAAAGGCCTGTTTTTCCACCTTGGCTCCCAGTTCCGCGAAGACCCGGGCGGCTGCCTGGGTGGCTAGTTCGATTTCTGGGTCGTTCCTTTCGAGCAGCTCATCTTCGGCCAGGGCGATCCGCCAGCCGCGCACCCCTTCCTTCAATTGGGCCAGGTAGTTGTCAATTGGCTTACGAATTGAGGCTGGATCATCCGGATCGTAGCCTGCGATTACCTGGAGTAAAATGGCGGTGTCTTCGACGCTACGTGCCATCGGGCCAGCATGATCGGTATTCCAGCTCAAGGGTAGCACTCCGCGTAAGCTAACCCGCCCATAGGTCGGTTTTAGCCCCACGATGCCACATAGTGAAGCCGGGATGCGAATCGAGCCGCCACTATCGGTGCCTAAGGAACCGGCGCAAAGCCTGGCTGCCAGTGCGGCTGCTGAGCCGCCCGATGATCCGCCGCTGATCCGTTCGCGATCCCACGGGTTTCGGCAGGCGCCAAAGTGCGGGTTGACGTTGGTCACGCCCAAGGCGATCTCATGCAGATTGAGCTTACCCAGCAGCACCGCTCCCGCCTGGCGCAGTCTCTCAACTGTCCGAGCATCCTTTTGCGGTAGGTAGTTGAGTAGAAAGCTGGAACCGGCTGTCGTCCTGATGCCTTGCGTCTCATACAGGTCTTTTAACGCGATCGGGATTCCCAGAAGGCTTTTTCGACTTGCTGCCTGGTACAGTGCCTTTTCTGCCTCCCTTGCTTGGGTTAACGCCAATTCGCCAGTCAGGTGCAGGTAACAATTCAGTTTTGGATTGATCCGTTCGATCCGCGCCAAGTATGCTTCTACCAATTCAAGCGGTGAAAGCTGGCGCAGATTGATCAGCCTGCGCGCTTCTACCAGGGTTAGCTCGGTTGGGTCCATTTTTGGCTGCCTTTCCCAGGAATATTATTTTGGTTCAAAACTGACGCTGGTTCCGAAGGGTCGTACCCCCAGGCTTTCGGCCAGCGAGCGAGAAGCGAGGTTGGTTTCTTTGTAACTGAAATAAGCCACCCGGCCGGATTGGATCACCTGGCGCGCCCAGGCTGCGCAGACCTGGCGAGCAAAGCCGCGCTGCTGGTATGGTACCAGCGTCTCGACGGCGGCTTCGGCGCTGCATGCGTTCTCTCGAACGCTCCACGCCCAACTGACCGGGAGATCGTCAATTCGGATTTCTTTTTGCCCATTTTGTTCCACTACAAGGGGAGATTCCTCCACTGCCGGGCAGAGTGCGAAAAAACCGGATTGGAATGGCCCGAACCGATCACAGGCGACGTGTTCTGCTAAGATAGCTTCCACCCGCTCTGGCTCGCTAAAGGCTTTTTCGTAGCCGGTCTGCTCAAGCTTCTGGCGAATGTCTGCAGGGACCTGGTGATGAAAGTAAGCCTGGTAATGGCCACTGACCTGATAAACAATAAAGATAGCTCGTTCGCTGGAATCTGGATAATAAGTCAAATCACCGCCTGGCAAGCGCTGATATTCCAGGTCAATTTGCTTTTCCACCAGTTGCAAGCTGTCTTCTAAGGTCGGGCGGTTGGAGAAAATCATCCGTTCAAGACGAGCTCTGGCCTCCAGATTCAATCCCTGACCTTCCTGTTCCAGAATGGTTGCCAGCTCCAATAAACCTTGGCGGGGGTTTCGAAACTGGATGGCGTGCAAGCCGGCTTCTCGGGCAGCTTGAATGTTGCGCTCCAAATCGTCAAGAAATACGGCTTCCCTCGGCTGAATGCCTAACCGATTCACCGCCATCTCGTAAATCCGAGGATCGGGTTTCGCCAGGCCAACTTCGGCTGATATTACCAGCTCGTCGAAGACGTCGGAAATTTGCCATTCCTGCTGGATCAAGCTGCGCAGGTTATCCCAGGCATTGCTGAGTAGGCCAATTCGGAATTGCGGCTTTAACGAACGGATGAAAACTACCAGGTCGGTATCGATCCCATCCGCTGACCAGAATCTCCTTAAGAAAGTTTCCAATTCCGGTGGCTGGATGCCCAACAAATTACCAACATTCTGCCAGTGCTGGAGAAGCGTGATCCGCCCAATCGAGGCATGCATGGCTGATTGGCTGTCGAAGATCGCCGAATAGATTTTCTCCAACGGCAGGTTAAATTCTTTAGACAGCGCCAGGCGTGGGGCTTCATCAATCATATTCAGTATCACGCCGCCCATATCCCAAATGATGGCTTTAATTGGCATTTGCTTCTGCTCCTGATTCCTGACCATTCAAGAAGCCGAGCAGTTCGATTTTTGCTTGCTCCGGGTTACGGAAATGGATTGCTTGCAATCCGACTGCCTGGGCGCCGTGGATATTCTTGATGAAATCATCGATAAATATAGCTTCTTCTGCAGGTACGTTTAATCTTTCAAGCATGATTTGATAAATCCGGGGGTCTGGTTTCAGAATCCCTTCCTCAGCCGAGATCACAATCTGGTCAAACGCGTCGGCAATTTTCCATTGGGTTGCCAATGTATTTCGCAGTCCGGGAAAATGATTGCTGAGCAGCCCTGTGCGGTAGGTTGGCCGCAAGTTGCGAATAAAATTGACCAGGGAATCATCCAGCCGATCGCCGCCCCAAAATGCCTGCTGGAAGGCGGGAAATTCCTCCGGGCTGATTTGAAGCGCCTGGCGGACGCGTTCCCAATGCGCTTCATCGCTCTGCTGGCCGAGCTGGGTTAGCTGGCCTGACTCGCCAGAAAATACCAGCTCTTCCAATTCCTGGCGTGTTTTTTCGAGCTGCCGGGCAATTCGCTCGCGGCTGGTGAAATCTTCTGTGCGGACAATCACACCACCCAAATCCCAAATGACTGCTTTTATCGTCATCATTCCTCCTTGGAAACCGATCGAATAAAAGTGTGTAATCTCCAAGTCTCCTGGAAACCAGTTGCCTGGTAAAGCGCCTGCGCGGGAAGGTTGTCGCCTTCGGTGCAAACGTTAACCCGGGTCATACCAGCTGCCTGCATTCGGCGTAATCCATCCAGGATCAGTGCTCGCGCCAGGCCTTGTCTTTGGAAGGCTGGATGCGTTCCGAGTGGCTCGAGATGACCGAGCTTGTTCACTGGGTCCAACCACCAGATCGAAAAAGCGGCTACCTGATTATCAGGAGTCAGGACGACCAGATCCAAGGCATCTGCATAGGCCGCCGAGCGCATAAATCGCCGGTAACGCTCGATGTAACGATCGAGTTCCAGGCTTGAGCCGAATGCTGCGTGTTGGGCAATCGCTCGCTGGGGTAATTCGCTTTCGCCCGCCAAAGGTCGGATTTGGAAACCACCTGGCAGCTCAATCTCTGGAATTGGCTCGATCACAGGCCGCTCGAGATCGAGGTTGGTCGTGTCGGTCATCTGGAAACCAAGCCTCTCCAGGCATTCAACCGACACCTGATCGTTTGGAGAAATCCATAAGGTGCGAATTTGCTTTGCTCCGTTTGCCTGGATCAGTTCTTCCAGGCGTTGGGTGGTCCATCGGGACAGCGCATCAATCGATTGTTTTGAGCGCCAACCTGGGTGGATAAACAGGTCAAAGGCGCTCCAGCCTGGGGAGAGGTAAGCCCAGGCTGCCAGCTCGCCAGGGCGATCCGGATCGTCCCACAGGAAGATATTCTCCCAAGGGGAGTTCTCGACCGGCAGGTAAAACAGCCACCAGTCCAGGTCGCCTGG
>CAZAGA010000135.1:0-8533 GCA_964484335.1 uncultured Anaerolineaceae bacterium | reverse complement strand
TGACTGGTTATCCGTTTGTGGACGCCGCCATCCGCCAACTGGTCAGCACCGGCTGGATGCACAACCGCCCCCGGATGGTTGTGGCGTCCTTCCTAACCAAAGACCTGTTGATTGACTGGCGTTGGGGCGAGCGCTTTTTCATGCAGCACCTGGTAGATGGCGATCCGGCATCGAACAACGGCGGCTGGCAGTGGACCGCCGGGACTGGCACGGATGCCGCACCCTACTTCCGAATCTTCAACCCGATTTCTCAAAGTATCAAGTTCGACCCGCAGGGAGCCTATATCCGCCGCTGGTTGCCTGAGTTAAAGGATGTACCAGTGGAAAAAATTCACCAACCCTGGTTGATGACCCAGCCAGAGCAACTTGCGGCCGGCTGCCGAATTGGGCAAGACTATCCAGCCCCAATGGTCGATCACCAGATGGCCCGCGAGCGGACCCTGCAGGCCTATGGGCAGGCCAAGACTATACCGATCGAGGATTGAGTGGATACGCAGGCTTTTATACAATTCGAAAATTTGAGCAAAAGTTACCAGGAAGGCGCTCTAACCCGCCGTGTGTTGGATAGCGCGCAGGCCTCGATCCAAAAAGGTGAATTGGTGGCAATCTTGGGAAAGAGCGGCAGCGGGAAGAGCACTCTGCTAAACCTGATCAGCGGGATCGACCTGGCTGACCAGGGAGCAATCTGGCTGGATGGACAGAACTTGACCCGCCTGGATGAGCGTAAACGAACCCTTTTCCGGCGAGCGAATATCGGATTTATATTTCAATTCTTTAACCTGATCCAGACCCTGACCGTGATTGAAAATGTCGCTCTACCGGCAGAAATAAACGGCCTGAGCCCACAACAAGCCCGCCAACGGGCAGAACCCTTACTCGCTGAAGTTGGCCTGTTTGACCGAGCCAATACATTTCCCGACCGACTATCGGGCGGGGAGCAGCAGCGCGTTGCGATCGCCCGAGCGCTGATTAACGATCCACTGCTTGTCCTGGCTGATGAGCCGACCGGCAACCTGGATGAACAAACCGGCAGCCACGTCCTGGATGTGCTTGACTGTATGACCCGCCAGGCCGGGAAAAACATGATCATGGTCACGCACAGTATGGAAGCTGCCAGGATCGCTGACCGGATTATACTGCTGCGGGACGGAAAATTGATCCCTTTTGACCAGGGCCTCCAATCAGCAGGTCAACCATCCATTTCAAAATCGTGATAAGATCAAACATTCTTTATAATTCCATCTTATCGCGTTGGAGGGCATCATGGTCAAGATAGAAAAGCTCGAACCAGGCAATCGGCTGCAGGTAAAACGCTTTATCGAAGTCCCCTTTCCAATTTACAAAGGAAACCCAAATTGGGTTCCGCCAATCCGAATCGATGTCGCTGCGGCGCTGAATCCGAACAAACATCCCTTCTACGAGCATTCCCCAGCCGAGTTTTACCTGGCCAGTCAGGACGGCCGGGATGTTGGCCGGCTGGCAGTTCTGGAGAACACCCGTTACAACCAGTACCACGGCACCAAGCGGGCACAGTTTTATTTCTTTGAAAGCATCGATGACGAAGAAGTGGCTGCTCGCCTGTTTGAGCGAGCTTATGAATGGGCCAGGGCGCGCGGCTTGGACGAGATTATTGGCCCTAAGGGGTTTGGCGCTCTGGATGGTTACGGTATATTGGTGGACGGTTTTGACCATCGCCAGATGATGACGATGATGAACTACAACCTTCCCTATATCCCCCGTATAGTCGAAAAGTTCGGCTTTGAGAAAGAAGTTGACTTCGTTTCTTGTTATTTGAACACCCATAGCTTCAAACTACCAGAACGGATTCACAGCATCGCCGAGCGGGCTCTAAAACGTGGGAACCTGAGCGTGGTCCGCTTCCAGACCAAAGCAGATCTCAAGGCATGGGCAGGCCGAATTGGAAAAGCCTACAACCAGGCATTTGTCAAGAATTGGGAATACGCCCCATTAACCGAGCGAGAAATCCAGTTTGTCCTGGATAATATCCTGACGATTGCCGATCCACGCCTGATTAAAATCATCGCTCATGACCAGGAAGTAGCCGGCTTTCTGCTTGGCTTCCGCGATGTTTCGGAAGCGCTGCAGCGTTCTCAAGGCCGGTTGCTACCGTTTGGGATTATCGATTTGATGCTCGAAATGCGCCGGACAAAATGGGTCGCGATGAATGGGGCCGGCGTCCTGCCGGAGTTCCAGGGGCGAGGTGGGAATGCCCTGATGTATTCGGAAATGGAAAAGACGGTCGAAGAATTCGGATTTGAGCACATTGACATGACCCAAGTAGCCGAAACTGCTGAGACGATGCGCGCGGACTTGATCAACCTGGGCGGAAAAGCCTACAAAAACCACCGGGTATACCGTAAGAAATTATGACCCTGCATCGAGTCGGCTGGCGCCATCTTTTCCGCCACCCCTGGCAAACCGCCTTGATGATCCTGGGCATCACCCTCGGGGTGGCGGTGGCGGTAGCCGTTGACCTGGCAAACGCCAGCGCCAGCCGGGCTTTTGACTTAAGCACCGAGACCATCGCGGGCAGGGCAACCCACCAAATCATCGCCGGCCCGACCGGGCTGGATCAAGAACTGTATGTCCACCTGCGCCAATCTGGACTGGTACGGGCTGCGGCGCCAGTCATTACCGCTTACCTAACCTCCCCCCAACTCGGCCAACAACCGTTTCAACTGCTTGGCCTGGATCCCTTCGCGGACGCCCCATTTCGGAGTTACCTGGGAAACCAAACTGCGCTGGACGCCAGCAATCCAGCCGCTGCCAACCAGCCTTCGGTCGCCGACCTGACAAACTTCCTGACCCGACCAGGTGCAATTTTGATCTCTGAAAGCCTGGGAGCGCGCTACAACCTTAAAGCCGGTGAGACCATCGAACTGCAGATCAACGGGCAGCAGCAGACTGCTACGATTAGCGGTTTACTGGCCCCTTCCAATCGCCTGAGCCAACGCGCATTGGATGGGTTAGTCCTGGCCGATATTTCAACAGCCCAGGAATTTACCGGGCGGATCGGGCGGTTGGACCGGATTGACTTAATCTTGCCCGAAGACCCAGCCCAGCCTTGCACCAACTTGCAACAGCAGCCGACCGGCTGCCGGGAGGCCGTGCAAGCTTTCTTGCCGGCTGGCGTCCAGCTTGCACCGGTCGAAGCCCGCCAGGGCGCGGTTGAGCAGATGACCAGCGCCTTCCGCGTCAACCTGACCGCCTTGAGCCTGCTGGCCCTGGTGGTGGGCATGTTCTTGATCTACAACACGATGACTTTTTCGGTAGTTCAGCGGCGGCCGCTGTTTGGAACACTGCGCTGCCTGGGGATCACCCGTCGGGAAGTTTTCAGCCTGGTGATTAGCGAAGCTCTGATCGCAGGCGTGCTTGGGGCCAGCCTGGGCCTGGGGCTAGGCATCCTGATGGGCCAGGGGGCAGTTGGCCTGGTCACCCAGACGATCACCGATCTTTTCTTTGTGGTAACCGTGCGCGGCATCCAGGTCCCACCGGAAAGCCTGCTGAAAGGTTTTCTTCTTGGGTTATTCGCAACCCTGTTCTCGGCCGCACCGCCAGCCTGGGAAGCAGCTTCAGTCCCGGCACGCGCCGCTCTGTCGCGTTCCGGTTTAGAGAGTAAAGCTGTTCGAGCGGTCAACCTGGCAGCCTGGGCCGGCAGTGCGATGATCGTGGGTGGGGTCGGCCTGCTGCTGTTACCAACCCAATCGCTGCTGGTCAGTTTTGTCGCCACCTTCGCAATTATCGTTGGCTTCGCGATGTTAGCGCCGTTGGTTACCAAACACTTGATGCTGCGCGCGACGCCCGGTCTCGGCCGGCTGTGGGGAGTCCTGGGCAGGATGGCGCCGCGCAGCGTGGTGAACAGCCTGAGCCGGACATCGATTGCCGTGATGTCGCTGATGGTCGCCGTCTCGGTGACCATCGGGGTTAGCCTGATGGTCGGAAGCTTCCGCCAGACTATTATCACCTGGTTGAACGACACCTTGCAAGGCGATATTTACATTTCCGCCCCAAGCTTATCGGCCACGGCGCCGACCACCAGCCTCGATACGGCGGTGATCGAGCGGATCAGGAACTGGCCAGGAGTAACCCGGGTGGATGTCCTGCGAGCGGTCAGCGTAGAGTCTCCCCAAGGGCCAGTCCAGGTCTCGGCCACGGATAATTCTAACCTGGCGGAGGAGCGGAACTTCCTATCGACCAGCGCACCAGAAGAAGAATTGTGGCAGGAAATGACCCGCGGTGCGATCCTGGTATCCGAGCCTTTTGCCAACCTGTATCGCCTGTCGCGTCGCGGCGGCGAGGTGGCCCTGTACACCTCAACGGGTCTGAAAAGCTTCCCGGTAGCCGGGATTTACTACGACTATGCTTCGACCCAAGGCACAATTCTGATGGCGCTGCCAGTTTACCAGCAGAATTGGAACGACACCCAGCTTAGCGCGCTGGCCCTGCGCCTGGAACCGGAGGCAAACTTCGACCAGACCGTGACCGGTCTGCAGGACGCCTTTGCCGGCCAGCAGAGCTTGCTAATTCGCTCGAACCAGGCTTTACGCCAGGAAGTCCTGGAGGTATTCGACCGGACTTTTGCAATTACCGGAGCGTTGCAACTCCTGGCCACCGGGGTGGCTTTTATCGGGGTGTTGAGCGCGCTACTCTCGCTCGAGCTGGAACGCCAGCGCGAGCTGGGCATCCTGCGCTCAATCGGCTTGACCGTGCGCCAGATGTGGAACCTGGTGCTGCTCGAGACCGGTCTGATGGGTGTAACCGCAGGCTTGCTGGCGATGCCGACCGGCTTTGTCCTATCACTGATCCTGATATACATCATTAACCGGCGATCATTCGGCTGGACCCTCCAGCTCCAGCTTGACCCGCAACCTTTCATCGCCGCCCTGCTCCTGGCAACCGGCGCAGCTTTATTGGCTGGAATTTACCCGGCGCTGCGGATGGGCAGGATGGTCGCTTCTGAAGCGCTACGCTCCGAGTAAAAGGTGTCATGAATCGCCAATCTCGAACCCTAGCTGTTCTATTCGGAGTTACGCTGCTGCTGGTAGGGATCTATCTCTTCACCCGACCAAAAGCCCCCCAGGCGTTGGAGTCCGCCCTGGTCCGCCAGCCAGCCAGCCTGTTAGCTGGAGCCAGCAACGCTGGCTTTTCGCGCGCTGAAGGGCCAATCGAGCTCAATTTTCCAGCCGATCACGGCGCCCATCCAGATTTCCAGACTGAATGGTGGTATTACACCGGAAACCTGATCACCAGCAGCGGGCGACGGTTTGGCTACCAACTCACCTTTTTCCGGCGGGCGCTCCTGCCCACCAGCCAGGTCAGCCCCCGCTCTTCTGGGTGGAGCTCAAACCAGGTCTACATGGCGCACTTTGGCCTGAGCGATATCGGCGGAGAGACCTTTCACGCCGAAGAGCGCCTGGAGCGCGGCGCGGTCGGGCTGGCTGGCGCGGAATCGCCTCCGTTCAAGGTCTGGCTAAATGATTGGAGCGTGACGGAGACCACTCCGGGTAGCTACCGGTTGGTTGCCAGCCAGCCAACGCCGGCGGGTTGGCTGGAGGTGAAATTAGACCTGGTGGACCGCAAAGGCCCAATCCTACATGGCGACCGAGGCTACAGCCAGAAAGGCCCCCAGCCTGGTAATGCGTCTTATTACGTCAGCCTGACTCGCCTGGAAACCAGCGGAGAAGTGGTCTTGAATGATACACGCTATCCCGTCGAGGGCTTGAGCTGGATGGATCACGAATGGAGCACCAGCGCACTCTCGGCCGACCAGGTCGGCTGGGATTGGTACTCGATCCAGCTTGAGAATGGCTCCGAGTTGATGCTGTTTCAAATTCGGAAAGCAGACGGCAGCCTGGATGCCTATTCAGCTGGTACTTATATTGAACCAGATGGGACAACTCGCCGGTTAAGCCTGGAAGACTTCAACTTGCAGGTCCTGGATCGGTGGACCAGCCCACGCACCCAGGCCAGCTATCCATCCAGCTGGCGGTTGAGCATCCCATCTTTACAACTTGAGCTCGAAATCCAGCCTCACCAGGCTGATCAGGAACTGGATGTCTCTTACGCCTATTGGGAAGGGGCAATCCGGGTCGCTGGCAGGCAAGCTGGGGTTGAAGTACAGGGCAACGGTTATGCTGAACTGACCGGCTATGCTGGCTCAATGGCCGGTGAATTCTAACCTGGAAAAGAATATGAGCAACTCGACTATTGATCTCCACATGCACACCACTTACTCAGATGGCAGCGCTTCGCCGGCTGAGATCCTCCACAGCGCCCAGGAGATTGGGCTCAAAACCATCGCCATCACGGATCACGATAACCTGCACGCTTACCCGGAAGCAGCCTTTATTGCCGAAAAACTCTGCCTGGAGCTGGCGACTGGCGTTGAGCTGACTACGAGCTGGAATATCCCGGCGGAAAAAAGCGGAGAAGCTTCCTCAAGAGCCGTCGATGTTGACCTGCTGGGTTATTATTTTGATCCACAGTCTGATCTCATCCAAGCCTGCTGCCAGGCAGCCATGCTCGATCTGCGCGCCCGGATCGGCGATATTTGCCTGGCGATGACCCAGGCCGGCTTTCCGATCAGCATTTTCGATGTCCAGGACCAGAATCCGCATTACCCCGGGGCGCGCCAGGCTATCCAGGCTTTAAACCAGCTCGGCCATGCCAGCTCCTGGAACGAAGGCCTGGCAATGTTCGAGGCTTTTTGGTCCAAAAGTCGACCCGCTGAACTGAGTATGGAAGAGGCAATCGAGACCATCCACCTGGCTGGTGGGGTAGCCATCCTGGCCCATCCGGTCGCAGTTCAAACCCCATCGGGATGGCTGCAGGCCGGCCAAATCGCCTGGCTGGTCGAGCATGGCCTGGACGGACTGGAAATCTACCATCCACGCCTCAACCTGGCTGCCCGGCAGCACTTCTTAGGCCTGGCAAAGCGATTTCACCTGCTGATCAGCGGCGGTTCGGATGAGCATGGCGGCAACAACCAGATGACCCGCCTGGGCAGTGAAATCATCACCTACGAAATGCTGGCTGCACTTAAACAAAAATCTCTTTTATATGGATAAAAAATGCCTCTGGTAAAGAAAATTCTATCGGCCTTCCTGGCTCTGATCTTGTTAGCCAGCGCTGGATTTGTTCTGTGGGCCGAGACTCCGTCCGGTCCGATGCCGGAAGCAACCGCAGCGCTGGAATCTGATGCAAGTGTTCAAGTAACACTCAAACCCTGGCTGATATTCGAGTCACGCTCCAGCACGCCATCCAGCGGATTGATTTTCTATCCAGGCGGACGGGTCGATCCGGTCTCTTATGCCCCGCTGGCGCGTTCCTTAGCCGAAGAAGGCATCCTGGCAGTGATCGTACCAATGCCGCTCAACCTGGCCGTATTTGCCCCTCAAAAAGCAGGGCAGGTACTCGAGGCTTTTCCTGAAATCCAAAACTGGGTGATCGCGGGGCATTCGCTGGGCGGTGCAATGGCGGCGAATGGCATTGCCAGGCAGCCTGACTTGGTACAGGGATTGGCGCTCCTGGCAGCCTACCCGGCCGCCAGCGACAGCCTGGCTGGGCAAAATATTCCAGTCATCTCTATCTTCGCCAGCCAGGATGGTTTGACTACCGCCGAAAAAATTGAGGCCTCGCGAGTGTTGCTGCCTGCAACAACTCGTTTTATTTCGATTGAAGGCGGAAATCATGCCCAGTTCGGTTCTTATGGCCCTCAACCCGGCGATCTCCCAGCCGCCATCTCCCGCCAGGAACAGCAAAAGCAAGTCATCGAAAGCTTGTTAAATCTTTTTAAGCAAATCGAAGGATAATGTATAATCTGGCCGAGATCATTCCATATTCTGAGGTGACTTATGGCACAATCGCAACGCTCCGAGCGCGCTCGCCGGCGAGCTAGCCGGATCCGTAACCAACGCATTACTATCATCATCATTGGGTTGCTCCTTTTAGCATTAATTGGTTTCCTGGTATTTCAGTCCGTGGGTGGTCCGCAGCCTACCGCCGGACCCGCCACCATCAACCCATCTGGTTTGAAAATTGAAGAATTGGTGATTGGCGAAGGAGCGGTGGCAAAAGCGGGCGATCAGGTCGAAGTCCACTACACCGGTTGGTTGGAGGATGGGAAAAAGTTTGATTCCTCAGTAGACCGTGGTAAACCCTTCGCATTCACGCTTGGGCAACGAGCAGTCATCAAGGGCTGGGACGAAGGGGTGGCCGGCATGCAGGTCGGCGGAAAGCGCAGGCTGACCATCCCACCCGAGCTAGCGTATGGTGAAAGAGGAATCCAAAATGTCATTCCCGCCAACGCTACGCTCATTTTTGAGGTCGAGCTGCTCGCAATCAAATAGCAAATACCCATAAAAAAACAGCCGCCTGGCAAGCGGCTGTTTTTTTGCTTTGGGACAGTTAGAAACCGGCAACTTCTCCCATCTTTTCCTTAATGGCTTTTCCTAGCCTGGAAATACCAAGCTGGATTTTTTCGGGTGTGGCATTAGAAAAATTCAAGCGCATC
>CAZAGA010000134.1:0-8633 GCA_964484335.1 uncultured Anaerolineaceae bacterium | reverse complement strand
CCCGCAGCGCTTCTGACCGGCAAGTGGCCCAGATCACGGTGCGCGGCAAAGGCTTTATCCTGCGCTCAGAAGAACGCGCCGAGGACATCTTTGCTGCGATCGATACTGCGCTGGATAAAATGCAGCGCCGGATCGAACGTTTCAAAGGCAAGCACCAGCGCGGCCGGGGCGATGGCCGCAGCGCCGCCGAGGTTGGGCCGGCGGCTGAAGTTGAACCGGTTATCGACGAAGAAACTGGCGAGCTTTTGCCGGTGATTGTCCGCCGCAAGCAATTTGTCCTCACCCCGATGAATGAACTTGAAGCGCTGGAACAAATGAGCCTGCTCGGGCATGACAATTTCTTTGTCTTTTTCAATGCCAATAAGAATGCCATCAACGTGCTCTACCGCCGGCGGGATGGCACTTATGGCCTGTTGGAACCGACCCTGGGCTAAATGGACCCCGAAGATTTCCCACTCAACCGTTACAACGACGTTGAGGAAAACGACCGTATTGATCGCTTGAGCGCAGCCCAGGCGGTTGAGGACCTGCTGCGCGCCCTGGGCGAGGACCCCACCCGGGCTGGCTTGCTGCGCACCCCGGAGCGCGTTGCCCGCATGTATGGCGAGCTCCTGGCGGGCTATACCGTTGATCCGGTCACCCTGGTGAACGATGCGCTGTTCGAAGAGAATTATGATGCGATGATCGTGGTGCGCGATATCGAATTCTTTAGTTTATGCGAGCATCACCTGCTGCCGTTTATGGGACGCGCCCATGTCGCCTACTTGCCGAGAGGGCGGGTGATTGGTCTATCAAAAATTCCTAGGATTGTCGATATGTATGCGCGCCGCTTGCAGGTCCAGGAGCGCATGACCCGCCAGATTGCCGAATTTGTCGATGAGATCCTTCAGCCACGTGGCGTTGCAGTAGTGGTAGAAGGCTTGCATCTGTGCGCGACGATGCGTGGAGTCAAAAAACGCGATGCCCGGATGACAACTTCAGCCATGCTAGGCGCCTTCCGGAACAGCCTGGCGACTCGCCAGGAGTTTCTGGCCAATATTGCCCGCGGCAGCGAGCCAATTTTATAATCCCAACACGATAAAACAAAAATTGCGGGTTCTTCCCGCAATTTTTGTTTTAAAGATCCACCTGGTTGCGTTCGATTTCAACTCCCACTGAGCGGGCAAAGCGCACCGCGCCCGGCTTTTCCACCCGCACCCGCACCTTTAGCACGCCAGGCTCTTCCAGGCACAAGCGCGCCAGGTCCTCCGCTAACGCCTCCACCGTCCAGCGCGCCGCACTCTCGGCGTGCGCCTGGGCTTTCTTGGCAATTGTGCGGTAATTAATGCTGAAGTCGAGGTTATCGCTCAAGCCAGCCTTTTTCAAGTCGGTGTATAACTCAAGATTGATCAGAATTTCCTGGGGTTGCTCGCGTTCCCAGTCATTAACTCCGATAATCCCGCGTGCGGTCAGGTCTTGAATGATCACTTTATCCATGAAATCGTCCTCCATGCTTAGGTCGCTCTGCTCAAACTAGATGTCGCCCACCATCCAGGTGGATTATCTCACCGGTGATGTAGGTCGGCCCTTCGAGCAGGAACAGTAAGGTTTGCTCGACCTCTTTCAGATCCGCCCAACGTCGCAGCGGATAATCGTCCAACAAATCAGGCTGGATCGCGCCATCGCTCGGTGGCAGGATTGCCCCCAGGGCAATTGCGTTAACCAGGATACGCGGTGCCAGCGCCTGGGCCAACGAGCGGGTCAAGGCAGCCAGGCCGGCTTTGCTGATCGTATAGGGCAGGTGGTCCGAACCCGGTCTCAAGGCTCGCCAGTCCAGGATATTAACGATCCGTCCTTCCCCGCCTGCCTGGATTTGCCTGGCCAGAGCCTGGGAGAGTAGAAATGGGGCAGTCAGATTGATTGCCAGGTGCTGATCCCATGCTTTCTGATTGGTCGTGTTCCAATCCAGGGGCGTGAAGATCGCGGCGTTGTTAACCAGGCCGAATAGTTGGCCAAGCCGGGTTACCTGTTCAGCCAAGCGTTCAACCTGGTCAGGCACTGCCAAATCGGCTTGGACGACGATCGCCTGGCGGCCCAGGGCCTGGATTTCCTGCTGCAGGCGCTCAGCTTCGTCCGGCGAATGCCCGTGATGCAGCACCAAGTCAGCTCCTGCTTGGGCGGCTGCCAGCGCCAGGCGGCGGCCGATCCGCCTGGCAGCTCCGGTAACGAGGATGATTTTTCCTTCCAGGCTCACTTTAGCGCTTCAGCTACCCGGTAGAGTTTGGTATAAGCTGTCTCTGCGGTTTCGAGCATGGCTGGGTGCCTGCCCAGGTTGCCGGCTGCCATCATCATCCGCGGGTTGGCGATCCGCACAATACTGCCTCCCTGAGGCCCGGCTTCGACTGTGACATTACAGGGTAGCATCAAGCCGACCCAGGCATCGGTGGAGAGCGCTTTGTGGGCCAGGGGTGGGTTGCAGGCGCCCAAGATGGAGTAGGGCCGGAATTCTTCGCCCAGCTTCTCCTTCATCGTTGCTCGGACGTCGATCCTGGTCAGGATCCCGAATCCTTCCGCTTTCAACGCGGCGGCTACTTTTTCGATTGCCTGATCATAATCAAGGTCCAAAATCACTTCGAAGCCCAATTCTTCCATTTCTATCTCCTATTGGCTCGGTTCGGTTAGAGTGGGTAGTTTACGCAGGTAGAAAAGCGCTGCCAGACAGCCGGCCAAAACCAACCAGGCGGCGACTTGAGCGCTGCGCAGCCCGCCCAGGATTAACTGGCTGTCGCCGCGAAAGGCTTCCAGGAACAGGCGAGCGCCTGCGCTGAGGTAGGTAAAACGCAGAAAATACATCCCAGGCGTCGGGCTAACGAGCCGGCTGCGTCCCGGCCAGGCCAGGAGTAAGATTAATCCGGCAGCCAGGGACTCATACACCTGGCTGGGGTGACGAGCCGCCCCCCACAGCTCGATCGCCCAGGGCAGGCTGCTCGGCGCTCCGAAGGCTGTCCCGGCTGCCAGGTGTGAAAGCCCAACGGCGGTCATTAAGACAGCCAGCGCCGGGGTCATGGCGTCCAGGGTGGCCCAGAAAGCCAGGCGTTTGCGCTGCCCGAAAATCAGGCCAGCCAGGATGGCTGTCAAGACCCCGCTAGTAAAGTCCAGCAAGTCGGGGTTGAGCGAAAGCAAGCTGGCCGGGTTAGCCTGAAATGCCTCCGGAAAGCGCAAAGCCATAGCCAGGCGAGCGCCCAGCAGGCCAGTAATCAGGCTCAGGTAACTCAAGTTGTACAGATCGCTGCTCTTGATTCCCCAACGATGGGCGTTAACCTCCGCCAGGCTCAAGCCAAGCCAGATGCCGGTCAGAATCAACAAGCCCGGAAGAGGCAGCGCTAGGGGACCGATCTGTAAATTTGGCAGCATGTTGCTCCTATTTTCCTTCCTCAGGTGGGGCGGTAAGTAATTGCTCCACCCCGACACGCAGCAGCGCTTCAGCCATCGGTCCACCGATCACCACATCCCGGATCAAGCCTTGGGCGTCAATGAAAAACGTGGTTGGCAAGGCATTGACCTGGTATAGCCGGGCGACTTGGCCTTCATCGTCGAACAGAATCGGGAATCTCAGCCCCAGGCTCTCTGCAAATGCCAGGGCGTCCTGGCGGGTATCCTGGGAGGTCGAATTGACCGCCAGGATTTCCAGCCCTTGAGAATGATAGGTTTCATAAACCCGCTGCATAGCCGGCATTTCTGCCCGGCATGGCCCGCACCAACTGGCCCACACGTTCAGTATCACCGGTCGGCCGCGTAGACTGGTGATGCGCACGATCTCGCCGCTGGAATTTTCCAACTCGAAATCATGCGCCAGGAAGCCTTGACGAGGAGCTGGAATGCCGCCATTGGTGACCTCCAAAGCATCAGTCCGGCTCAATCCAATCCACGCCAGTCCCAGGATTAGGACCAGGCTGCCCAGCAACAGGTCAAGAGGAATCGGATTTCTTTGCATCCCTGCAATTGTAACAGATAGATAATCTCCCCTTAAGAAGGGTTAACTTGACATTTCCCCCTTATTTGGTATGATTTTTCCAGGACCTGAATCACCCCTGGATGAATCAGTACACCAGAATGGAAGACCATACATGAATCGAAAATTTATCTGGCCGGCCACGGTTATTGCCCTGGCTGCCTTGCTTGGTTTGGCTGCCTGTTCTGCTGCGCCAGCCGCTACGCCCACGCTATCACCCGATGTAGCTATCGCTGCTACGCCAACTCAGCCGTCCATTCCCAGCCTGCTACCTGAGCCGAGCGCCTATCCAGCCCCGGGCGAATTGGCAGTTCTTCCTACCGTGCCGTTGTCGGCGTACCCAATCCCAACCCAGGAAGTCTCCCTGCAGCCCACGATAGATGGATCTTCTCTCAGTTCTTATCCCGCACCGGGTAGTCCGTACCCCGATCCAGCTCTGGGCAACTCGAATCCGTATCCCGGACCCGCCCAGCCTACCCAGGCGCCAGCAGAACCGACTGTGCGGACCCAACCGACTCGTGAAATCCAGAAAGAGCTGCATGCCACGGATCCAACCAGCGTCCGCCTGGCCTCCGGACGAATTCAATTGGTCGAGTTCTTCGCCTTTTGGTGAGGGACTTGTAAATTGATGGCGCCCATCGTGCATGGGCTTGAAGCTGAGTACGCTGACCGAATAAATTTCGTTTATCTGGACATTGATGATCCTGCTAACACTGCTTTCAAAAAACAATTAGGCTATCGAGTTCAACCGCATATCTACTTGTTGGATGGCCAGGGGGCGATCCTGGAGCAGTGGTTGGGGTACGTCAGCGAAACCGAACTTCGGGTGGCCTTCGAAGCGGCTTTACCCTAGTTGTACCAACTTGACAAATTTGATAAAAAGTATATAATTTTCCTACCCACCCCCCATGGGGGGGGGTAGGAAAGGGGTTAGCCGGTTATGAGCCATGTCAGCGCTTTGGCGCGCCTCCGCACTGTTGAAGGCCACATCCGCGGGATCCAGCGGATGCTGGAGGAAGATGCCTATTGTATCGATGTGATTCGCCAAATTCAGGCTGTCCAATCGGCCTTAAATAAAATAAACGCCATTATCCTCGAAGAGCATCTGAATTCGTGCTTGATCACCGCCGTGCGGGGCGAGGACCCCAAAGAGCGCGAGCGGGTCTTGCAAGAGATCGCCGATGTCTTTGAGATGGCGGCAAAAACGTGATCGAAGGAGATGTAAACATGACAACTGTAAAATATTCTATCCCCAATATTTCCTGTGGGCATTGCGTCCACACCATCCAAACTGAGCTTAGCGAGTTGCCAGGTGTTCAATCCGTGGTCGCCGATAAGGATCAGAAAACCGCACTGATTGTTTTCGATGCCCCAGCCACCGAGGAGTCAATTAAAGCCTTGTTGGCGGAGATCAACTACCCGGTCCTTAATTAAGCAGGATTCGATCTGGTAGAGGGATGTTAAAGCGAAGCTTGAACATCCCTCTGTCAAGCATAAATTAGTGGTCTCAATGGAAACCAGGCAGATTACGTTACCGGTAACTGGAATGACCTGCGCCAACTGCGTTGCCACAGTTGAGCGCAACTTGAAGAAAGTTAATGGTGTGGCGAGCGCTACGGTCAATCTCTCGTCCGAACGCGCTACGATCGAATTCGATCCGGGCCTGGCTGGATTAGATGACCTGGTTGGCCGGATCCGCAAGGCGGGTTATGATGTTGCCGCTGGCGATGCTGACCTGGCAATCCATCGTTTGAGCGATGATAATGACGCTCGCCGGTTGGAAAAAGTTCTTGCCGGGTTGAGTGGTGTGCTTGCTGCCTCGGTCAGCCTGGCTGCGGAGCGAGCGCGCATTCGCTATATCCCCACTGTCATCAGCCAGGCTGAGTTACGTCAGGCTGTCGCCAAAGCCGGCTTTGAGGCGGTTGAGACCGGCGGCGCTGCTGAAGATGTGGAAGCCCAGGCCCGGGCGGGAGAAATCGCTCACCAGCGCAAGCTGTTGCTCATAGGTCTGCTCTTCACTGTTCCCCTCTTTCTGCTTTCAATGGGTAAGGATTTTGGCCTGTTGCCGGAGTTTTTCTATCTGCCGCAGCATGAGCTCATGGCGCGCGAGATGGGCGGCATGCATCCGGCCCAGCCCTGGTTTAACTGGCTGCTCTTGGCCCTGGCTACCCCGGTCCAGCTCTACGTCGGCTGGCAATATTACGTTGGTGCTTTCAAGGCCCTGCGCAACTGCTCCGCCAACATGGATGTGTTAATTGCTATGGGCTCCTCGGCAGCTTACCTATATTCCTTGCCGATCACTTTTGGCTGGCTGGATGGGCATGTCTATTTTGAGACCGCCGCGGTCATCATCACCCTGATCCGGCTGGGCAAGTATCTCGAGGCGCGCGCTAAAGGTCACACCAGCGAAGCGATTAAGAAACTCATGGGCTTGCGAGCCATAACCGCCCGGATTGAGCGCGCCGGTCAGGAACTCGAGATCCCAGTGGACCAGGTGCTGGTTGGTGATGTCGTCCTGGTTCGACCGGGTGAGAAGATCCCGGTTGATGGTGTGATCCTGGAGGGCCGTTCCGCCGTGGATGAGTCGATGATCACCGGCGAGTCCTTGCCAGTAGAAAAGAAACCCGGCGACCCGGTGATCGGCGCTACGCTCAATAAGCTCGGTGCATTTAAATTCGAAGCGACTCGGGTTGGCAAAGAGACCGCTCTGGCCCAGATTATCCGCCTGGTTGAAGAAGCCCAAGGCAGTAAAGCGCCGATTCAAAAATTAGCCGACCAGGTTTCGGCGATTTTTGTCCCGGTAGTGATCGCGGTCGCAGTGCTTACCTTTTTGGGTTGGTACTTTTTCGGCCCACGACTGCCAGTCAACTCGGATTTGACCGAGTTCACCCGGGCCCTGATTAACATGGTCGCCGTCCTGGTTATCGCCTGTCCCTGCGCGATGGGACTGGCCACGCCCACCGCAGTGATGGTGGGCACCGGAAAAGGTGCTGAATTGGGGATCTTGTTCCGCAACAGCGAGGCCCTGGAGCGCGCTGGTAAAGTAGATGTGGTGGTTCTGGATAAGACTGGAACGGTCACCCGCGGCCAGCCGGCTGTGACGGATATCGTCATTCGAAATTCGTTTGCTTTTCCAGGCGGCCAGAATGGAAATCCCTTGTTATCCGGGACTGCTCGTCTAGCTCCTGATACTTCCACTTACTTGCTGATCCTCGCTGCTTCGGTCGAAAAAGGTTCTGAGCATCCTTTGGGAGAAGCCATCTGGGCTGAGGCGACCACGCGCGGGCTGGTATTGCTACCGGCCAGCGCTTTCCAGGCGGAAGCCGGACACGGCGTCAGCGCTGAGGTGGATGGCCGCCAGGTAGCGGTAGGAAACTTGCGGATGATGCAGACGCGCGGCTATCCTCTGAACGGACTGGAACCAGAAATTGAGCGCTTGCAGGGCGAAGCCAAGACGGCCATGTTGGTGGCAATTGATGGCTCAGTCGCTGGGGTGATCGCGGTCGCGGATACGATCAAGGAGAATTCACCGGCCGCGGTGGCAGATTTACATCAAATGGGCTTGCAAGTAGCGATGATCACTGGCGATAACCAGAAAACCGCCACTGCCATCTCGCAACAGGTCGGTATTGATACGGTCCTGGCGGATGTCTTGCCCGATGGCAAAGCTGCTGCGGTGAAACAGCTCCAGGCCGGCAAGGTGGTTGCCATGGTTGGCGATGGGGTCAATGACGCCCCGGCCTTAGCTCAAGCGGACGTTGGCCTGGCGATCGGCACGGGCGCCGATGTTGCTATGGCTGCTGCGCCAGTCACCCTGATCAGCGGCGACCTACAAGGTGTTGCCCGAGCCATCCGCCTGTCACGCCGTACCCTGGCAACAATCAAGCAGAACCTGTTTTGGGCTTTCTTCTACAATGTGGTGCTCATCCCCGCCGCCGCGCTGGGTTATCTCAACCCGATGCTGGCTGCAGGCGCCATGGCTTTCAGCAGTGTTTTTGTGGTATCCAACAGCTTACGCTTGCGCCGGGTAAAAATTGCTTAATTATCAGGAGCTGTTTTCCCTTGTTCTAGTTCATCCAGGATCTTGATCGCTTTTTCGAAGCGTTCTACTTCGCGTTTGATTTTCAGCCGTTTCTCACGCGCCTGGTGGGCATCCAGTTCTCCAACCAGCTCGCGCCCATTGACGATCTCATTGGATGCTTTCAGCCAATCAACGCCCGGATCCAGGATTGGATGGCTGGCTTGTTTCCAGGCAGAAACTTCCTGCTCCAGCCTTTGACGCTTTGCCTCCGCGTTTTTCAGGTGCTCCTGGTATTCGAATAACAGGGCTTCGAAAGCTGGTTCAGTAATTTGCCCTTGCTTGGCGGCTGGGACTAATTTTTCCAGGTAACCTTGATAAGCCGTGCAGGCAGCTCGGGCCTGGAGCAGATCTCGCTTCAGGCGCGGAATCGCTACCGCTACCGCGATTCGCCGGCTGAGTACCTTAACCTCGATGGCGCTGATCTGTCCCAAGCGAGCCTTGATCTGGGCGGCTTCTAGATCGAGCATCTCGTCAAAGTGTTGGATGGTGTTGGATAAGGTCTCGATTTGTCCCTTCAGCAAGCTGGCTTTCTCGCGCTAGTGGTAGAGGGGGGCCATCACC
>CAZAGA010000133.1:4771-8670 GCA_964484335.1 uncultured Anaerolineaceae bacterium | reverse complement strand
AATACCTCGATTTCCATTCAAAATATCTTTGGTGGGAATAGCAACGCCTATTGGGTTCTGTACTTCCTGATGGTGGTTGGATTTACGTTCTTCTATACCAATGTGCTGTTCCAACAGCAAAACTATGGTGATAACCTGAAACGGGTCGGCGCTCGGATCGCGGGTGTGAGCCCTGGCGCTCCGACGCAGCGTTATATGAACCGGGTGCTGAGCCGGATCACCTTCCCCGGTGCGTTGTTCCTGGGGTTGGTGGCGATCATGCCCTGGTTGCTATCCTTGATCTTTCCGTTCATGGCCAGTGCGAGCAGTAGTTTGCTGATTTCTTCGGCCGGCTTGCTGATCGTGGTTGGTGTTGTTCGCGATCTGTTCTTCAATATCGAAGCAGAGCTGAAGCTGCACGGTTATGATGATGCGGTATTGATCCGCTAAAGGGAGGGGTATTATGGCAGTTTACATCGTCCTGCTTGGGCCGCCAGGGGCGGGCAAGGGCACACAAGCGAAGATCATCTCCCAGGAAAAAGGGCTACCCCACATTTCCTCGGGCGATATCTTCCGGGAAAATCTAAAAAACCAGACCGAGCTGGGCGTGTTGGCTAAAGGCTACATGGACCGCGGCGAACTGGTGCCGGATGACCTGACGATTGCGATGATCCGTGACCGTTTATCCCGGCCGGATTGTGTGGGCGGCGCGCTGCTGGATGGTTTCCCGCGCACGCCTGCCCAGGCGGCTGCCCTGGATACGATGTTGGTGGAACTGGGCGGCAGGGTCAATTGGGTACCGTATATAAACGTGCCCGAAGCGGAGCTGGTTGAACGGCTGACCGGCCGCTGGACCTGTCGGCTGAATCCGGCTCACATCTACAACATCAAGTCGAATCCCCCGGCCAAGGCAGGGGTATGCGATATCGATGGTGGTGAGCTGTATCAGCGTGATGATGACAAAGAAGAAACGGTGAAGAACCGGATTCAGGTTTATTTCAAACAAACCATGCCTTTGATCGATTACTACCGCGCGGCGGGTGTGTTGGTTGAAGTGGATGGAAAACAATCGATCGAAAAAGTAGGCCTGGATCTGCTCGGTCTGCTCAAGTAAGCTGCGAGAAGAATGAGCTGGGATCAGAACGTTATCATTAAGAGCGCTGCAGAATTGGCGCTGATGCGCGAAGCCGGGCGGGTGAATTCCCTGGCGCTGGCGGCGGTCAAAGAATTGGTCCGTCCGGGAAGTACTACGGCCGATCTTGACGCTGCAGCGGCGGAGGTGATTCATAAGCACGGTGGGAAGCCGATCTTCAAAGGCTATCCCGGCCCGTATCCTTACCCGGCGACGATTTGCGCCAGTATCAATGACGAGTTGGTACACGGGATCCCAGGCAAGCGCAAGCTGAAAGAGGGCGATATCATTTCGGTGGATTGCGGGACCCTGCTGGAGGGATTTGTCGGCGACTCGGCTTTTACTGCCGGGGTGGGCGAAATCTCCTCGCAAGCGCAGAAGCTGCTTGAGGTGACCGAAAAATCGCTCTACCTGGGCATCGAGCAGATGCGAGCGGGCAGGCGAACTGGCGATATATCTGCGGTAATTCAGCAGTATGTTGAAAGCCAGGGTATGCACGTGACGCGTGAATACACCGGGCATGGTGTTGGCCGCAGGATGCACGAAGGCCCGCAGGTTCCCAACTATGGAACTGCAGGGCGCGGCGTCTTGCTCCGCCCGGGGATGACGATCGCTCTTGAGCCGATGGTGCTGGTTGGGACACCACGCACACGGGTCTTGTCTGATAAGTGGACCGTTGTCTCTGCCGATGGCTCGCTCACCGCACATTTCGAGCACAGCGTAGCGGTGACGGATGGCGACCCCTGGATTCTAACGCTTCCATGAGAAGCGCTGGAAAACCTGGACAAAATAAAGAGAATCGGTATAATTGCAACTTTGGCTGTATTTCGCCGGAAATTGACCGGCTGCCAGCCTACGAAGGAGATCTAAAGAATGAAAGTTTCGTCCTCAATCAAGAAGCGCTGCGCCAAGTGCAGAGTCGTCAAGCGCAAAGGCGTATTGTTTATCATTTGTGATAATCCGAAACATAAGCAACGACAGGGATAAGCGACTATGGCACGTATCGAAGGTGTTGATCTCCCGCGTAATAAGCGGATCGAAATTGGTTTGACCTATATCTATGGCATTGGTCTGCCGCGTGCCCAGGAGATCCTGGCTGCGACAAAAGTGAGCCCGGATACCCGGGTCAAAGATTTGACGGATGCCGAAGTGGCTTTGCTGCGTGATTACATTGGCGGCCACTGGAAGGTAGAAGGCGACCTGCGCCGTGAGGTGCAGTTGAATATCAAGCGCCTGATCGAAATCGGTAGCTATCGTGGCTTGCGGCATCGCCGCAACCTGCCGGTGCGTGGTCAGCGGACGCGGACAAACTCTCGGACTCGTAAAGGCCCCAAGAAGACGGTGGCTGGGCGCGGCCGGCGACGCGGCGCAACCAAGAAATAATGGTCAATGGGCGTCTCTGCCCAGGAGTATCTGGTTGCAGAGACGCTTTTGCCCTGGTGTGTTTCTTGCCTCTGGACGGGGGCCCTTCCTCCCCCGCGGCTGTCTGGATCAGAGAAGTAAACCAGGACCTGAGCGAAGCGGGCGCCCGGCGAATGCCAGCCATGGCTTGGGCTGGGCGGCCAACTTAGGATAAGAGTGAGGTGTTATGGCTCAAAGTGTACGTTCTACACGCCGAAAAGGCGCAGTGAAGAAAGTAAAACGCACGCTGTCTTCTGGACAGGTGCATGTTCTGGCGACTTTCAACAACACAATTGTTACGGTGACCGATACCCAGGGCAACACAGTGGCCTGGGGCAGCGCCGGATCGGCTGGCTTCAAGGGTTCGCGGAAAAGCACGCCTTTTGCTGCGCGCCTGGCTGCCGAACAGGCGATCAAGGCTGCCATGGCGATGGGATTGCAAGAAGTCGAATTGTTCGTCAAGGGCCCAGGCCCGGGCCGTGAATCTGCGATTCGTGCAGTTCAGTCCCTTGGCCTGCGGGTGACGACAATGTCTGACATCACGCCCGTCCCGCATAATGGCACTCGGCCGCCAAAGAAACGCCGCGTCTAAATTGATTTAGGAAGGATAAGGAAGACAGTTATGGCTAAGTACCGCGGTCCGGTATGTAAATTCTGCCGGCGAGAAGGCGAAAAATTATTCTTGAAGGGTGAGCGCTGTTTCTCGCCTAAATGCTCTTTTGAGCGGCGCGGCTATGCTCCTGGCCAGCATGGCAAAGGGTCTCAGTTCCGGCGCAAACGCGAATCGGATTACACCCGCCAACTGCGCGCCAAGCAGAAAGCGCGCCGGGTATACGGCGTCTTCGAGCGCCAGTTCCGTCGCTATTATGAAGTTTCACTTGGCCGGCGTGGCCTGACCGGTTTGAACTTGCTTCAAATCCTGGAGAGCCGCCTCGACAATGTCGTCTTCCGGCTTGGATATGCCGATAGCCGCCCGCAGGCGCGCCTGATGGTTACGCATGGGCATTTCCAGGTCAATGGCCGGCGCACGGATGTGCCGTCCATGCTGCTTGAGCCGGGTGACACGGTCACCGTCCGCGAAGGCTCGCGCTCGCACACGTATTTCAAAGAACTGCCTGATTTTGCTGAAAATAAGGCTGTTCCGGCCTGGTTAAACCGGGATCTGAAGGGCCTGTCTGGCTCGGTGATCCGCCTGCCAGAACGCTCTGAAATCGATGGCAATCTGAGCGAACAATCCATCGTGGAATACTATTCGCGATAATCGGTTCGGTAGGGAGAAGATTCATCAGCAAAAGCGAGTCCCGCTTTGGAGACGCAATTGCTGGTGGATCTACAACCGGAATAGGATGAGGTGAACCGTGATTGGTCAAAGTAATATGGTTACGCC
>CAZAGA010000133.1:3526-4671 GCA_964484335.1 uncultured Anaerolineaceae bacterium | reverse complement strand
TACAGCCCGGTCAAGCGGGTCAATTGGGATGTTGGCTACGCCCGTGTTGGGCAGAGCACCAACTACGACCGGTTGATTCTCGAGATCTGGTCCGATGGTACGATCGCGCCAGAAGAAGCCTTGAGCATCAGCGCCAAGATCTTGATCGACCACCTGCGCCACCTGGCTGGCATCAGCGAAGAATCTCTGGCAGCTATTCCCCTCGAGGAGGGCGAAGGCACCCGGCTGACCAGCGAGATGATTGAAACCCCGATCGAAAACCTGGATCTTTCGGTGCGTGTCTTCAACTCCTTGAAGCGCACCGGGATTACTACGGTTGGGGAGGTGCTCGAACTGCTTGAAAAGGGCGATGAAGCGGTAATGTCGATTCGCAATTTCGGCGAAAAGAGCCTCGATGAACTGCGCCAGAAGATGCGCGAAAAAGGCTACCTGAAAGACGGCAGCGAAAACGAAGCGGAGTAGTTAGAGATGCGACATAATAAATCTGGATATAAACTCGGCCGAGAAAGGGACGAGCGCACAGCATTGCGGCGCATCCTGGTCAAGCAGTTGTTTGAGCATGGACGCATTCATACCACACGCGCCAAGGCCCAGGCAATCCGCGGGCAGGCTGAGCGGCTGATTACCCTGGCCAAACGCGGCAATGCAGCCGGCGAGGCGCGCATGGTTCATGCCCGCCGCCTGGCGGCCGCTCGCCTGAGCGACCCTGGGATGGTGAAGAAGTTGTTTGATGATATCGCTCCGCGTTTCCAGAACCGCAATGGCGGCTATACCCGGATGATCCACACCGGCCTGCGCCACGGCGATGCCTCGGAAATGGTTTTGTTGGAGCTTGTGGAAGATTAGGTTTAAAAAGTAGAGATTTGAGATGGCAGCCGGGGAATAACCCGCTTCCAAAATCTGAAATCTCACAATGGCACGTTACCAGCTTACCCTTGCCTACAATGGAGCCCTGTTCGAAGGGTTCCAGCGGCAGGTCCTGAAGAACCGCGAAGTTCGCACCGTTCAAGGTGTCCTGGAGGTTGCTCTGCGCCAGCTTGGCTGGCAAGAGGGCACAATCCTGGCTGCCGGACGAACGGATGCCGGTGTGCACGCTACCGGTCAGGTGATTGCATTTGATCTGGATTGGAGTCATAGCCCCGATG
>CAZAGA010000133.1:0-3426 GCA_964484335.1 uncultured Anaerolineaceae bacterium | reverse complement strand
GAGGGGATCACGACCGATATGCCGCAAGGGTTAGCCCCTCCCCAGGGGTTAGTGCTGGCTGAAGTAATCTATGAATAAATTATGGCGAGGATGGCAGACATCCGGACCAAGAAGTGGAGATGAGCGTGGAGAAGACTTACATCCCAAAAGCGAGTGAGATTTCGCCGGAATGGTACGTCGTGGATGCGAACGACCAGAACCTGGGGCGGATTGCTACACAGATCGCTGGCCTATTACTGGGAAAATACAAACCGACTTTCACTCCCGGGATGGACACTGGTGATTTCGTGGTGGTGATTAATGCGGAGCGCGTGTCTGTGACGGGCAAGAAGATGGAAGAAAAGATGTATTACCGTCACTCGCAGTACCCTGGCGGTATCACAGAAACCAGCCTGCGCCAGCAATTGGCCAAGCACCCCGACCGGGTTATCCGGGATGCGGTGTGGGGTATGCTGCCGCACAATAAATATGGCCGCCAGTTGATCCGCAAACTGAAAGTATATGCTGGCCCAGAGCACCCGCACGAGGCTCAACACCCTAAAACCTGGTCGGGAGTTAAGGAGTAGGACTTATGGCAGTTCAATATTATGAAGGTATTGGTCGTCGCAAAGAAAGCACCGCTCGCGTGCGCGTGATGAGTGGTTCCGGTCGTTTCATGGTCAATGACAAGACCGCGGCGGAGTATTTCACTCGCTTAGGCGATCTGAAGGCAATCCTGGCTCCGGTTGAGGCAGCTGGAGAAAACCCGACTCAACTGGATATCACAGTGGTTGTCAAGGGCGGCGGCGTTACTGGTCAGACGGATGCAGTGGTGCTGGGTATGGCGCGTGCGCTGGCAAAAATGAACCCGGATCTGCATGGCGCGATGCGCAAAGGCGGCTTTTTGACTCGCGATGCGCGTGTCAAAGAGCGCAAGAAACCTGGCCTCAAGCGCGCCCGCAAGGCCCCAACCTACACCAAGCGTTAATCCGTCCCCTTTTAGGGGCTTAAGGTGTACGACAACTGCCTGGTATATCCAATCCAGGCGGTACGGTTTCCGAATTATTAAGCACACAGGTTGAGGTGCGGTATGTCGCATCTCAACCTGTGTGCTTGGTTATTTAGAAAGAAGGCATTGTGCAAGGAAAAGGCATCACGCTGATCGGACTCGGACCTGGCGACCCTGGCCTGCTCACCCGCCAGGCCTGGGAGTTCTTGCAGGCAGGCGGCGAAATCCTGGCTCGCACACGCCATCATCCCGTGCTGGAAAACCTGCCGCCTGGGGTATTGCTGCGCTCTTTGGATGATCTGCTTGCCCAGGAGCCGTTTAGCGCAGGAGTAATTACCCGGATGGCGGATGTGGTGCTCGAGTTTGCCCGTCGCCCAGAGGGGGTTTGCTATGCTGTCCCCGGCCACCCTGGGCTGGGCGAGGCCAGCGCGGCGGAAATAACCCGCCGGGCCGCATTGGAAGGGATTCCCCTCCAGGTGATCGCCGGGGTGAGCGCGGTGGAAAGTAGCCTGGCTGAGCTTGGCCTACCGCCGCAGCCACACTTGGCGCTGGTGGATGCGCTCGAATTGGGTGGATGCCTGGTTCCACCTTTTCCGCCCAGCCAGCCCGCCTTGGTGCTCCACGTGCATGGTTCGGCCCTGGTAGGTCGGGTTAGCCAGGCCTTGCAAGCCCATTACCCGGCGAGACACCCTGTTCGGTTGATCCAGGCGACTGGGGTGGAGAGCCTGACGCTGGAGCAGTTGGAGAGCAGCCTGCAGATCGGCTCTTTGGCCGTGCTTTACGTACCACCCCTGGGAGCAGAAACTTCGTTTGAAGCCTTTCAAGAGCTGATTGCTCGCCTGCGCGCTCCGGATGGCTGTCCTTGGGATCGAAAACAGACTCACCTCAGCCTGCGCACTTACCTGCTCGAAGAAACCTATGAGGCGCTGGATGCCCTGGACTCTGGCAATCCGCTGAAAATGCAAGAGGAATTTGGCGATCTGCTGTTGCAGATCGTTCTGCATGCCCAGATTGCCGTTGAAGCCGGGGAGTTTACAATGGCTGACGTGCTAAGGACAGTACACACCAAGATTGTACGGCGCCACCCCCATGTCTTTGGCGAGCAAGAAATTCGTGATGCAGAAGGGGTGCTGGTTAATTGGGAACGCTTGAAGGCTGCAGAGCGGGCTGCCAATGGAAAAGCCCGCTCCAGCCTGCTGGATGGAGTAGCCCTGGCTTTGCCGGCGCTTTCGCAAGCCAGCGAATACCTGAAACGCGTTGCCCGGGTCGGTTTTGATTGGCCGGATATCCAGGCTGTCATTCGCAAGCTGGAGGAAGAGCTGGGTGAGATGCACAGCGCTGGAGACACCACCGAGCGAAATTATGAGATTGGCGACCTACTGTTTGCTATCGCCAACCTAGCGCGCTGGTATGATGTGGATCCGGAGAGCGCCTTACGTGAAGCGAATCAGCGTTTCAGGAAACGTTTTGCGTATATTGAGCAGGCTGCCCAGGACGGCGGCCGCCAGGTTAGCGAGATGAACCTAGATGAATTGTTGGCGCTCTGGCAGCAGGCCAAGCAGGCCGATTAAACACCGCAGGCGCTTGCCAGAACCGGCAAGCGCCTGCGGTGTTTAAGATCAGACTCAACCTGGTGGGTGGAATAGGGCTCGAACCTACGACCTCTGCGATGTCAACGCAGTGCTCTAACCAACTGAGCTATCCACCCCTGCGCCCCACTATTATACACAAAAGGTGAAAATCGGCAAGGATAGATTCGCAAATCCCGATTTGCTCAACATTCCGCCAGAAAGGCCTGGATCAGGCGGGCGATCGTTTCAGGCCGTTCAAGCATCAGCATATGCCCGGCGCCTTGCACCCAAGCCAGGCGCGCTCCTGGGATATGCTCGACAAGGAAACTGGCTTGCTCTGGGGGAGTCATTTTGTCCTCGCTCCCACAAATTACCAGGGTTGGGGAATCGATCTCCGCTAGGCGCTGAGAGATATCAAACCTGGTGCAGGCCTGCAGGTCGCGCTGCAGGGTAAGCGGCTGCGTTTGCGCCAGGCGGGCCGCGACCTGGGCGGTTAACTTTTCAGGTGTTTGGCTGCTGAAAGACCAGCGCACAATCAGTTCGACCGCCTTGGGGAAGCTCTCAGGCTGTCCGGCGGCTTCCAGTAGACGCGGATTCACTGGTAATTTGGCAGCAGCACCGAGCAAGACCAACCCGCAAATCCGTGCCGGGTGCTCCAGGGCTAGTTGCAAAGCGATAGCTGCGCCCATCGAATGCCCAGCCAGAATCACCTGGCGGAGGTGCAGCGCTTCCAGCCAGGCGGCAACCGCGCTGCTCATGGCCTGGATTGAATCCAATCCCTCGCCTGGAGAACGGCCATGACCGGGCAGCTCCAGGGCGTAAATTTTCGAACCGGGCAGGCGGCGAATTTCGGGCGGCCAGGAGAGA
>CAZAGA010000132.1:0-8704 GCA_964484335.1 uncultured Anaerolineaceae bacterium | reverse complement strand
GGTCAGATCGTGTAGATTTTAACTCGTCAGGATCATGTTTACAAGCTTCAGGCAGCTCCGACATGCCGCTGACTTGATCGATATACGATTAAAAAGCAAGATCGCCCAGTTGAAACTGAGCGATCGGCATGCTTCGCATGCTTAGCGGAGAGGGTGGGTCCCCTCTCCACGGTGGGTAAATATCACTAAGTTCTCGCATATCGGAAATACAGTCGAGAAGGCATTTTCAATCTCGGCTGTATTTCATTTTTACGAGCTAATAATTTCCCTTTTCCCCCCTCTTTTAAGTATTCACGGATCATCAACGCTGCGGATCGACTCCTTAGGTCTTTGCACCGGAATGTATCTGCCCTGAGCACATGGCGCGGTTTTGCATATTCTATGCTATGATGATTTAAAGTCTTGCGATCAAGACTTCCGCCGGTTTAAGGCATGAAAATTCAAGATGCTCGCGAATTGGGAGAACGGCTCGCCCTCCTGATCTCAGACAGGCAGGTCGAGACAGCCTGCGGCCTTCTTTCTGCGCTGCTTGTCGGACGCACGTCCTTTCGCCTGCTGGATTCGATCGGAGAACGCGTAGGGATTGAACCGTCAGAGGCTGTCAACCTTTTCCTGGACCAGGTTGCTGCCCGGCGCACGATGGGCGGTTGGGTGGTCATTGCCAGCGCGCTGCGCCAGCAGCTGCCTCATTACCTACCAACGGTGTTCGAGCGCTGTCGCGCCTACGTCATGGCTGCAGATGTCTGGTATGCCACAGACACGTTCGGGGAACGCGTTCCCGGCCCGGCGCTGGTAGCGCATTTCGAGCCAGCGCTGGCTTTGCTAGAACCTTGGCGGGAAGATCCCAATCGTTGGGTGCGGCGCATGGTTGGCGTGGCGGTCCACTTCTGGGCCAAGCGCTCCGGCGGCAGAACACAAACCCTTCCACAGGCTGCCAACCTGCTGAACCTGCTTGCCCCGCTTTTTGATGAGCGGGATATCGATGTGATCAAGGGCGTCGGCTGGGGGCTGAAAACGCTGGGAAAATATTACCCTGAACTGACGGCTGACTGGCTGGTGCAGCAAGCCGGGCGCCCACACCGGGCGCTGATGCTGCGCAAAGCCGCCACTTACCTGCCCGCAAGATTTCAGCAGCAGGTCAGAGAAAAGCTATGATGAGCCGCCGCCTTAGCTTTGTCTCTTACCAGCCAAAGACCATCCTCAACAAGCATAAGCGCGCCGATCATTGGTTCTGGTCGCGTTACAGCGCCTATCCTTACATCGGCTGCCAGCATGGTTGTGAATTCTGCTACTGCCTCGAGCAGAAATACTCCCCTTACGATGATCCAAACGATTTTGCTTACGTGATTAAGGTCAAGGAGAACGCCGCGGCGCTGCTGCGCCGTGCACTCAGCCGCAGCCCGGCAGACCTGGTTTTCACCGGAGATTACCAGCCCGCCGAACGAAAATTTGGCATTTCACGCCAGATGCTGGAGGTCTGCCGTGACCTGGGCTTTCCGGTCTTTGTGTTGGAACGTTCGCCCCTCGTTCTGCGCGATCTCGGCTTGCTTCAGGAAATCAACGCAAGCGCTCCCTCCGTTGTTGCCTTCAGCATCATCAGCACGCCAGACTCGCCTGACTACGACCGTGTCAGGCAGATGGAACACCTGGCGCCGCCAACCGAAAAGCGTTTCGCAGCCATGCAAGCCTTTGCCAAGGCCGGCATCCTGACCGGCGTTTGTTTTATGCCCATCTTGCCGGGGTTGTGTGATGATGACGCAAACCTTGAGAATGTTGTCCGCTGGACGGCTGAACATGGTGGCAGGTTTGCTCTGGCAAGCAGCCTGACTCTGGCCGACCAGCAAAAGAGCTACTTCTTCAAGGTGTTGAGCGAGCGTTTTCCTGACCTGGTGAACCTCTACCAGAGTCTTTACCCGCCAGCCAGTTACGCCCCGCGCGACTACCCCTGGCACCGGATTGCTCTCCGCATTCGCGAGCTTTGCGCGCAATATGGCATCTCTGACCGCATCCCCCGCCCCATGATCCCGGGTGATAAGCGCGCTTGCAACAAGCGCCTCGTCGAGAGGCTGGCTGACAAAGTCTATGAAATGGAACTCCATCAAGAGCCGGATTATCACATCTGGGCATACCGCAAGGCTGCCTGGGCTATTGAAGATTTGGAGCAGGATATTGGCCTGATTTATCAGGCAATGGGCCTAAAAGGTTTACAAAATATCCCGAATGTTGGATTGTCTTTGGGAAAGGTTGTCGAAACGATGCTGGTTAAAGAGAACAACCGGGCAGTGGGTTGACTGCCTGGAAGTAGGTATGAAATGGAATGGAAAATAAAACACATCTTCAATTTCACGGCGGATCAGCAGTGGGGCCACGGTTATTGCGCCTTCGGTTTCCACGGGAAGACTGGCACGCAATACCTCCTGCAGTGGAACGAACACTGGCTGGGCTGCCTGACCCCTGAGAACGAATTTACCTGGACAGCCGGCGCGGTCGATAAAGGGTTGAGCAAGAATCATATCCCTTTTGCTGTGAGGCATCCCCACTATATCACAGAAGCCCCCGATGGCTCGCTGTTGCTCTCCAGCAACGGCACCAACGAGATCTTCAAGCTCTGGCCCGATCGAAAAGCGGTTGAATTGTTCATCGATACCGGGCGCGTGGGGTTGAAGGATGTCGGCAATTGTGTATACGATGAGCAAGGCGGACTGTGGGTGCATGAGATTGAGGGATGCAGAGTTTGGAAATTCAACCTGGCAGGCGAGCCGGTTTTAACTCTGGGGAATGGACAGCCCGGATTCCAGCCAGGAACCGTTCCGTGTGCAACCGCCCAGTTCAGCTGGATCTATGACCTGCGCCTCGGGCCGGACGGGAATCTCTATGTGCTGGACAGCAAGAACTTCAGCGTGAGGCGCATCGATGTTCACCAGACCACAGTCACTACGATCGTAGGTACAGGAAGACCTGGATATTCAGGGGATGGCGGGCCTGCTCTTGAGGCTACCCTGGGCAGCCAGCCGGGCGAGTATTTCGATGGGCCACTGTCCCTTTCCATCGATGAAGAGGGAAATATCTTTATCGGCGACACCTGCAACCATGTCGTGCGCGTGGTGGAGCACGCCACCCAACAAATCTTAACGATTGCCGGCAACTACCAGGCTCAGCCCGGCGTGAGGAATAATCCGCAGGAGACGGATCCGCTCAAGCTAAACCTGCCCAAGGTCTGCAGCATGGACTATTACGGCGGGTGTCTCTTCGTCCCTGACTGGAGTGATGATTTGATCATTCTGGAAAAGGGGAACTAAACAAACGAAAAGATGAGGATTTTATGAATCAATTCATCTCACCAACCGAACAAGACATCCGCCGCACGAAAGTCAGGGCATTGGTAGAAGCGGTCACTGCGTTGCTCCTGTTCTATGGGATCAGCCTGCTGAGCCGTTTGGTTGCACCGCTGTTCCTGCTGGTGGTAGGTGTGGGCTTATTCTTTCCCTTACTTTGGGGTATCTTTTCCCGGGATTGGAAAACCATGGGATTCACGCGCCAGAAGATCAAACAGGCCTTGTTATGGGGACTGGGCAGCGGCGCTTTATTGATGGTGATCATCTGGTTTACCACCGAACACAAGCTGGCACCTTTTTTCGCTTTACAGTTGGTGGTTGGCATCCCTATCTGGCTGCTGGTGATGTCGCCATTCCAGGAATTCTTCTTTCGCGGCTGGCTGCAGGCGCGCTTTGAGAAGTCGCTGGGTCTATGGCCTGGGATCGTGACAACAGCCGTTGGTTTTGCAGTCTGGCACCTCTGTCCCCCTTTCGAGCAGGCGCAGATCGTTCCAATCTGGTCTGTCTATGGCATGGTATTCACGACCATCATGGGCCTGGTTTTTGGCTACATCTTTCACCGCACGGGAAACATCCTGGCTCCCTGGTTGGCTCATGTCCTGGCTGGCCTGACCCTGGTTTTGAGCGGAGCCATGGTTTTCATGCAATATGTGGAATAATCCGATTTGTGAAATGGATGGATGATATGGTCACCTGGAAAGAATTTGCTCTCGCCGCGCCTGATCTCGCTGGAGTCGGTAAGCGCCTGTTATATCAATATCAAGTCGGATACGCCTTCCTGGCCACTATCCGTAAGGATGGCGGGCCGCGCCTTCATCCGGTGTGCCCGGCAATTGCGCAGGAACATCTCTACATTTTTGTCGAGCCTGAATCCCCGAAATATTCCGATCTTATTCGTGATGGACGCTTTGCGCTCCATACCTTCGCCCCTGAGCAGGGAGACGAGGAGTTCTACTGCACCGGTCGTGCTGAGCCCGTTTCGGATCCAGCCATACGCGCAGGGGTTATCGCTACTTACCACCGCCGCCCCCGTGATTCGGAAGTCCTCTTCGAGCTCACGTTGGAGCATGCGCTGCACACTTTCTGGGAGAACTGGCCGAAACCAGAGATGCGACCTATCCGCACGAAGTGGCACGCTCCGAAAATGGCGCAGGAGAACACATGAGTAACAACATCCTTCACTTATACAGCGATCTCGCCTGGCTGTGGCCTCTCTGGGGTGACCCCAGCACCACCTACGCTGCCTGGTGTGACCAGGTCACCCGGCTGATCCGCCAATATGCCCAGTTGGATGTTTGTACCTTGCTGAATATGGGATGTGGCGGGGGCAAGAACGTATTCAACCTGAAAAATCAATATGAAGTAACAGGTATCGATATCAGCCCTGCGATGCTCGACCTGGCCAGGCAGTTGAATCCTGAATGCCAGTTTCTTCCTGGCGATATGCGCACTTGCCATCTTGACCAGCTTTTCGATGCGGTATTGATTGATGACGCAATATCCTACATGGCCAGTCGAGGCGATTTGGCGGCCGTATTTCAAAATGCCTACCGCTACTTGCGCGCCGGAGGAGTGATGGTGGTGGAGCCCGATTTCACCAAGGAGACCTTTCGCCAGAATTGCACCCGAGTCTCCTCCGCAGACCCCAAAGTCAAACCTGGTCATATCGAGGTTGTGTTCATAGAGAATGATTATGACCCCGATCCAACCGATGATACCTATGAGGGCGCGACCATTTATCTGATTCGAGAAAATGGCAGGTTGAGAATCGAATCAGATCTTTCGGTCATGGGGTTGTTTTCCCTGGATGTGTGGAGAAAGGTCCTCCATGAAGCTGGTTTTGAAGTTCATGAAGAGGCAAGCTCTGAAGAATCAGGCCATGTTATTTTTGCATGTGTAAAACGCGGCTGATATGCCAGTCGCGATTGTCCGGACTCGAGGAGAATTCTGTTATGGCAAATACCTTTGATTGGATTGAGATCAGGACACACCACATAGATTCCACGGCGCAGTTCTACGAGTCGCTGTTTGGAATGGTAAGTTAATCGGGCTGTACCAGGAGAAGGTTGCGAATTGATCCTGTTGCGGCGTATCCTGACCATTTGGCTGATCGCCAACTTTATCCTGGTTGGCCTGGTCTCCTGGCTGGCAGGCAGTTGGTATTTGGGTTGGCCTGTGTCAGCGGTGGGTGTCATGTGGGTTGAACTGGCGCTGATCATGCTGCCGAATCTGGCCTTGCCAATCCTGGCATTGCGCTTTTGGTGGCCCGAGCCTGTCCCCGGTATCCGCCAGGCGCTGGGATGGGAGTGGATGGGTTGGCGAAGTGTTCTTTCGGGCACCACTGCCTTCATCGCGATTTACATCCTGCTCAAAGTAGTCGGAGCGCTTTTAGGGGATGGCATACCGTATAACCTGCCTGAAACAGCCGGTACCGGGATAACCATCCGGGAACCAGCGGATGTCTTGAAACTATTGGGCCTCCTGGTGGAATTGGCAGCATTCGTGGTCATCACCGTTGCTGCGGAAGAAACCATGTTTCGAGGCTGGATCCAGACGCAGGTGGGACACCAGTATGGAGTCTGGATTGGGTTATTCGTGGGGGCCGTATTGTTCGGGCTGCGGCACTTGCCGGCCGACCTTTTCTACGCGCAGCTATGGCACGCAACTCCGCAAATGTGGCTTTCACGACAAATCCAGCTGTATGTTTCGGCGCTCTGTTTGGGGTTGGCGCGTCACTTCGGGAAAAGCACCTGCGCTTCTGCGATCACGCATGCGCTCATATTTGTCTTTGCTCTTTTTGGATTGGGATAACCTGCCAACGAGGCTGGCAAACTGAACAATGACCGTCAATGGAGTAGAAAAATGGAACCTAAATTTGATATCATCGATGTCAACCCCTCCAATCTTGAACGGGCTGGTTTTTTCTGCTACATGAGCAAGCCGAAATCACCCGGTTACCAATCCAAGCAAGCCTGGCTTGAAAACCGCTTTTCCGAGGGTCTGAAGCTGAAGATTCTCCACGAGCGTGGCGGGCGAAAAACAGCTTTCATCGAATATATACCTGGCGAATATGCATGGCGAGCCGTTCATGCCCCGGGTTACCTGGTCATTCACTGCCTGTGGGTGGTCGGTAAGAGCAAAGGGAAGGGCTATGGCAAGCAGCTCTTGCAGGCGTGCCTGGATGATGCCCGCGTCCAGGGGAAGCAGGGCGTTGCCATCGTGACCACGGACGCCACCTGGTTGCCCAAGAAAAAATTCTTTCTGGCGAACGGTTTTGTAGAAATCGATCAAGCCCCACCCTGCTTTCAGCTATTGGTATATCGTTTTGATGATACTCCAATGCCCTCATTTCCCCACGACTGGGAAAGCCGCCTGGCAGCCTTTGGCGCTGGCCTGACGGTGGTACGCACCTCACAGTGCCCATATATTGAGAATGCCGCAGCGAGCATATTGCAATTAGCCGCTGAAGCGGGGATCCCAGCCCGCCAGGTGGAGCAAAGGACGGCTCAGGAGGTGCAGGCACAAGCTCCATGCGCTTATGGCGTCTTCGGTGTTGTATTGGATGGTAAGCTGCTGTCGTATATTTACCTGGCAAAAAAAGATTTCGAAAAGCGGCTCACTGCTCTTTCGCAAGGGGCTAGCGGTTAGGGGCGCTTCGAAAGCTAGCAGCTTGAGCTATGGAGGCTGATATGCACCGGAGACGAGGTTGAAACGGCTTCGAGCGATCGTTGAAATCGCGAAAAGGTAGAAATAAAAGTCCATGTCCATCTTGCATCGACTCGCTTACACCCAAAATCGGCGCGATCAGGCCCCCAACAAAGAGCTTGCGCGAGAATTGGTTGCTGCCGAAGATGAAAAGGCGGTTCACGAGATCGCTGAAAATCTCGGGAACGAAAATCCCGGGATCCAGAGCGATTGCCTGGCGGTTTTCGAAGAAATCAGCGCTCAAAAGCCGGGATTAATCGCAGAATACGTGAATGACTTACTCAAGCTGGCTCACAGCCGCGATAACCGGATGGTCTGGGGCAGTCTGATACCGTTGTCCAGGATTGCCCACCTGAGAGCCGAAGACATTTATCCCCATCGTGAACACCTTATCCAACTGATGCAAACAGGTTCGGTTATTGCCTCCGACAATGCAATCAAAATCCTGGCGATCATGGCATCTAGAAACATCGCCTACAAAACGGACTTGCTACCGTATCTGTTAAAACATCTGGAAACCTGCCGACCAAAGGATGTTCCCCAACATGCCGAGGCTATCCTCGTGGCGATTGGCGCGGCTGACAAAGATGAATTCTGCAGGATACTCGAAAAACGGATGGCAGACATGTCGGTCGCGCAAGCGAAAAGATTGAAAAAAGTGATCAGAGACGCAGAAGAAAGATAAAGATAAATGGGAGATACCGAACGACTTAGAGAAACGGTTGCCCGGTTTTGCCAGTTCATCGTCTCACTTCCGGTCGATTCTTTGGTGGAACAGGACTGGGGGCCGGTGGAAGTGCTCGCCCATCTGGTGTATCACCATGAACGCTATGTAAATTCGATTGAGGCAGGCTTAACTCACACACCACTCTCCCTTTATGACGGCACTTTTCGGGAGATGAACGCCTCAGCCATCGCATCGTTGAGGGGGATTCCGCTATCCGACCTTGTTGCTCGCCTGCAAAAAGCCAATCAGCGATTGGTCGAGCTTTACCAGCTCTACAATCTGGATGATATTGTTATCATCATAAAAGCAGGCGCCAAACCAAGAACCCTGCAGGTTCTGATTCCAGAAGTCGAGGCTCATATCCGTAACCACCTCCGCAAACTACTCAGCGCTTCGAAGCAAAAAGAGCCCTCTTGATGGAGGCTGGTGCCTATCTCCTTAGGATGGCGTTAATTGATCCAGTAAAAGTAGGCTTCATTGTTGTGGGCGTAATGCTTGATTCGGATGGCGTCGCGCAAATGGTCCAGGAATTTTTTGGGGCGCCTTTTCATGGCTATGTTGCGGATAATTGCATGCGATGTCGGCGGCTGTATAATTATCGCATGATCATCTTGATACACCCTGATGATCCAGGATACTTCTGTATATAGCAGCAAATCAGGTATATAGTAGTAGTTCTGGTTAGCGAAGCAATCTTGCTCGTCCGCCCTGTCATAAACACTCGCCGTTAGCCCGCTCGAGTATGAACCATTCGTGCGAGCCCAACTGCTACTACAAGATGACGTCCATTGCGGTTAAGGATGTTTATGCAATGCGAGACATAGATGAAGGTGAGGAATTAACTATGGATTGTCTTCTGTGTCAACCGCTGGAAACCTGTGAGGTCTGCTCTTTCCTCCACTGGCGAGTTGTGGTGAACTATAATCAAAACAAATTG
>CAZAGA010000131.1:0-8744 GCA_964484335.1 uncultured Anaerolineaceae bacterium | reverse complement strand
CCTGCAGTGGGTTTCCAACTGCTCGTGGGCTTTACCACCGATCGGGAATTGCGACATAATCGGTCAGTCGTCGCGCACCCTGCCCCGAAGGCTCCAGGGTTACGCCTGAGTAGTCAGGCGATCCTGGGTTTTTATTTTAGATAATTATACTTTCAGCCATACCCCTGGTCAATAGATGCTTCACAGTGAAGTGAGTTTAAAAGCGCTTTTCCATCCGAGGCCCGGAGCTTCTTAGAAGGGTGATTTATCCTGGCTTCGACTGCGCTCAGCCTGCCTGGGCGCGACTCTGCCTGGCTGCGGCTGCGCATGGCTTCGACTACGCTCAGCCTGCCTGGCTTCGACTGCGCTCAGCCTGCCTGGCTGCGACTGCGCTCAGCCTGCCTGGCTTCGACTACGCTCAGCCTGCCTGAGTGCGACTACGCTCAGCCTGCCTGAGTGCGACTGCGCTCAGCCTGCCTGGTTGTGAGAGGATTGGTTTTCAGGCAGGTGAGTTTGCGGACTGGTAGAAAGCCTGGATTTGCTGGATAAGCTGGAAAAACTGCTCTGTCAGGTAGCTGATCCGCTCGCGGGAGGGATTTTCTTCGTGAATTCCGACGCTCAGCAGGACATTGCGCTGTAAACTGCGTGAAAGGACCAGGCTGCCTTCACGCGCCAGCGCTTCCTCTTTATGGCCCGGGACGGGTACCTGGTAGGTGCTGTTGGTCAGTTTTCCGGCATCTTTCAAGCTGGGTAAAGAGAGCGACAACGCCGACGCCCCAAGATGATAGCGACTGCCACCAGCGACCACGACAATCAGGTCCGGGCCAGATTCAATACAAACCGCTTCAATCTGGGTTGCGGTTCCCTCCAGTGGAATTGAAAAATGGCGTATCGAAAAGCCAGATTCATTCATGGCTTCGAACCGTTCCAGGCGGCGAATTTGGGGTAATTCAAGCCAAATTGGAGCAGGATCTTTCCGATCACCGGATGGATCAGGTCTTCCACGGTCTGGGGTTGGTGATAGAAAGTCAATAGAGGGGGAATAATCACCGCGCCATATTGCGAGGCTTTGAGCATATTCTCCAGGTGCAGGGTGCTGAGCGGCATCTCGCGCGGCGCCAGGATTAGCTTTCGCCGTTCCTTGAGACAGACATCGGCAGCGCGCAAAAGCAGGTTATCTGAGTAGCCATGGACGATCCCGGCCAGGGTTTTCATCGAGCAGGGGATTACGACCATCCCGGCGGTGACGAATGAACCGCTGGCGATCCTGGCCCCAATATCCCCGACCGGGTAGGTCTGGCTCGCTAAGGCCTGGAATTCCTGCCTGGAAAAGCGCGATTCGTGCTCCAGGGTTTGCAGCGCGCCTTTGGTGAGCACCAGGTGGGTTTCCACCTCGGGGAGCTCAGCCAGGCTGCGCAACAAACTTTCAGCTAAAATGATGCCACTGGCGCCTGAGACGCCGACGATGATTCGGATCATATCCTCATCATTTTAATCTAAACCCAGCCCAACGGGCAGGGGAAAAAGGCCAGCTTATTTCCCTGGACAGATTGCCTCCCTTCGGGTAAAATCACTTTTCGCTGCTCCCGTTTTTCCCCTCGGGGTCTGGAAGTCTGCCTGTGGTCCTTCCCACACCGGACTGAAAGACATGGTATGTTCGAAAATTTGTTGGAGGATTGAATTGGCAAACATTAAGTCTCAAATCAAGCGAAACCGGCAGAACGAAAAGCGCCGCCTGCGCAATCGTGTGTACAGCGGGCGCGCTCGCACTTTCGTAAAGAAAGCGCGCGCCAGCATTGAGACCGGCAAGTTCGAAGACGCCCGCCAGGCTACTATCGAAGCCATCAGCGCCCTGGATAAGGCCGCTGAAAAGGGTGTAATTCACAAGAACAATGCCGCTCGCCGCAAAAGCCGCCTGATGAAACACTTGAACGCCCTGGAAGAAAAAGCCGCCAAGTAATTCTGGTTTTGCTTACGCCCGTTCAACAGGAAGCGGGAGCCCCGAGGCTCTCGCTTTTTGTTTAGAAGCGGGTAGCCTGCAAGCCCGTGATATAATCTCTAGGCTGCAGGCAATTGTATGACAAATTTAAGATAGGAATCGTATCGCATCATGTTTGACGCCGAACAAGCCGCTATCGACAGCCAGGTAAATACCTGGTGTGCCCAACATGGGCTACCGGCGCCCGAAGCGCTGCAATGGAACCCGCTGCCATTTGCCGGGGAATGGGGAATCTCGACCTCTTTCTTTCAATTAGCGGCTTTAGAAGCCCGCCTGGCGACCGCCAGCGGGACTCGCCCCCCGGTGCAGCAACGCGCCCAGGAAATTTCATCCCAAATCGCTGCCAACCTCCGCTTGCCAGCCGGTTTCAGCCGGGTCGAGGCGGTTAAAGGTTATCTCAACCTGTATTTCGATCCTTCCGAATACACCCGCCGGGTCGTTGAAATCGTCCTGCGGCAGGGGACGGATTTCGGGCGCGGCCAGCCAAAAACAGAAAAGGTGATGGTGGAATACGCCCAGCCGAATACACACCATTCCTTTCATATCGGGCATTACCGCAACGCCATCCTGGGCGAGTCCCTGGCCCGCCTGGTCGAATTTGCCGGCTTCCCGACCGTCCGGGCCTCTTATCCAGGCGATATCGGCCTGGGCGTGATCACCGTGCTGTGGGCCTATGACCGGTTCTATCGCGGCCAGGAGCCGCAGGGCGTACACGAGCGCGGCCAGTGGCTGTTAAAAATATACGTGGAAGCCACCAACCTGCTGACCCCGAAAGAGAATGAAACGCCCGCAGAAACCGCCCGCCGGGAAGCTTACGAACTTGAGCGGCGGGAAATGCTGCGCAAGTGGGACGCTGACGATCCGAAAGTTCATGAGTTGTGGCGAGTGACGCGCCAGTGGAGCCTGGATGAGTTGAATGAGATTCTGGCCATGCTGGGGATCCAAATCGATGCCTGGTTTTTCGAAAGCGAAGTGGACAAGCCATCCAAAGCGATTATTGATGATTTGATCGCCCGCGGCATCGCCGAGGATGACCGACCGAACGGCGGCCCGGTGCTGGTGAAAATTGATGAAAAGCTTGGCTTAAAGAAGGAAAAATACCGCACTGCGGTGGTGCTGCGCAACGATGGCACGACCCTGTATCTCACCAAGGACCTTGCGCTGGCAAAAGTTAAGTTTGACCAATATAGGGTGGATCGTTCGATTTACGTGGTCGATACTCGCCAGAGCCTGCATCTACAACAAGCCTTTAAAATCCTCGAGCTGATGGGCTACGCCAAAGCTGCCCTCTGCCATCACCTGGGATATGGCTTTGTCAGCCTGCCGGAAGGAGCAATGTCAGCCCGCAAAGGCCGGGTGGTGCTCTTCAAGGATGTGGCTGACGAAGCAGTGCGCCGGGTGTTGGAGGTAATCGCGGAGAAAAATCCCGGCCTGCCCGAAGAACAGCGTGCCAGGGTTGCCAGCCAGGTGGGATTGGGCGCGCTGGCTTACGCCATGCTGTCGGTGGATAATAACAAGGACATTATCTTCGAGATGGAAGAAGCCTTGAACTTTGACGGTCATACCGGGCCGTATATTCAAAACGCGCATGTGCGCGCCAACAGCATTTTGAAAAAAGCCAGTGAAATCCCAGCCGAGAGTGAATTCAATTACCCACTGACCGGGCATGAAATTGATTTGATCGACCGGATTTCCCGTTTCCCAGCAGTTGTCCAACAGGCCGCACGAGAATACCGCCCGCTGTTGGTGGCGGCGTATGTCTATGACCTGGCAAGCAACTTCCACAGCTTTTACCACGGCGTCCCGGTGCTGCAGGCTGACAACGCAGAAATGCGCGCCGGACGCCTGCGCCTGGTGGCTGCCGCCCGGCAGACCCTGGCCAACGCAATGAAACTACTGGCGATCCAGGCGCCGGATGTAATGTAATAAATAAAAAGGACTTCAAACCCTGAACAATTTTTGAAAACTATATTTTCTAAAAGGAGAAACTATGTCAAGGATCCGCACCATTATCATGGGCGCCGCAGGGCGCGACTTCCACAACTTCAACACCTTCTACCGGAACAACCCAGATTATGAAGTGGTTGCTTTCACCGCCACTCAGATTCCGGATATCGAAGGCCGCACCTATCCCGCCATACTGGCCGGTGAGCTATACCCGGCGGGGATCCCGATTTACGCGGAGAGCGAGTTGATCCGGTTGATCCAGGAAAAGGAAGTTCAGCAAGTCGTTTTTGCTTACAGCGATGTGCCCCATGAATATGTGATGCACAAGGCCTGCCAGGTGCTCGCCACTGGCGCCGATTTCCGCCTGATTGGCCCCAAGGAAACCCAAATTAAATCTACCAAACCGGTCGTCTCGGTCTGCGCGGTGCGCACCGGCTCGGGTAAAAGCCAAACCACCCGCCGGGTCTCCCAAATCCTGATCAGCATGGGCTACAAGGTCGCGGCAATCCGCCACCCGATGCCCTACGGCGACCTGAGCAAGCAGATCGTCCAGCGCTTTGCCGATTACGCCGACCTGGACCGCCATGAATGCACGATCGAAGAGCGCGAAGAATATGAACCGCACATCGATAATGGTGTGATTGTGTACGCGGGCGTGGACTACGAAAAGATCCTGCGCCAGGCCGAACAAGAAGTCGATATCGTCCTGTGGGATGGCGGCAACAACGACTTCTCCTTCTATGCTTCCGATCTGCAAATTGTCGTTGCAGACCCGCACCGGGCTGGCCATGAATTGAGCTACTTCCCGGGCGAGGTGAATGTCCGAATGGCGGATGTCTTCGTGATCAATAAAGTCGACACCGCGGACGCCGCCCAGGTGATCAAGGTGCGCGAAAACCTGCGCAAAGTTAACCCCAAGGCGATCGTCATCGAAGGCGCCTCCCCGCTGCTGGTGGACGATCCGGCCGCAATCCAGGGCAAGCGGGTGTTGGTGGTCGAAGACGGCCCGACGCTGACCCACGGCGAGATGGCTTACGGCGCTGGTTGGGTAGCTGCCCGGCGCTACGGCGCAGGCGAAATCGTCGATCCCCGACCTTTTGCAGTCGGTTCTATTACCGCTACCTATGCGAAGTACCCCACTACCGGGAACATTCTGCCGGCAATGGGCTATGGCGAGCAGCAGACCCGCGAGCTTGAACAGACCATTCGCAACGCTGATGTTGACCTGGTGATCATCGCCACCCCGATTGACCTGGGGCGGGTCGTGAAGATCGAAAAGCCCTCCCAGCGCGTCCGCTACGAGCTGCAGGAGATTGGCAAGCCAACGCTTGAAGATATCCTGGCGGCCAAGTTCGGAAAATCTGCCTGATTTCGATTGTCAATTGTTGTGAAAAATCGGCCAGGCCGATTTTTCACAACAATTTTTTTTACCATGACGGACCATCTGGGAAAAATCATATTCGGCGAAAACCTGTCGGTTCTGCGCTCGCTGGAAAGCGAAACGGTAGACCTGGTTTATATCGATCCGCCCTTCAATACCGGCCGGGTGCAGGGACGGACGCAACTGCGCACGATCCAGGCGGAAGACGGCGACCGGACCGGATTCCAGGGTAAACGCTATCAGACCTTGCGGGTCGGCTCGCGCCAATATGCGGATTTCTTCGATGATTACCTGGCCTTCTTGGAGCCGCGCCTGGTTGAAGCCCACCGGGTGCTAAAAGCCCAGGGTAGTTTATACTTTCATATCGATTATCGTGAAGTTCACTACTGCAAAGTGCTGCTTGATGCGATCTTCGGCCGCGAATCATTTATTAATGAAATCATTTGGGCCTACGATTACGGAGCGCGGACGAAGAAAAAATGGCCCCCCAAGCATGATAACATCTTGTGGTATGCCAAGGATCCAGAACACTATACCTTCAATTTTGATGCTATCGAGCGTATCCCTTACATGGCTCCTGGGCTGGTCGGCCCGGCCAAAGCAGCGCGTGGGAAGCTACCCACGGATACCTGGTGGCACACCATCGTGGCGACCAACGGGAAAGAAAAAACTGGCTATCCGACCCAAAAGCCGCTCGGTGTGATCAACCGGATCATCCAGGCCAGCTCCAACCCGGGCGAGCTGGTGTTGGATTTCTTCGCCGGCAGCGGCACGACCGGCGAGAGCTGCTTGAGATTGGATAGGCGCTTTCTTCTGGTGGATAATAACCCCCAGGCGCTGGAGGTCATGCATCTGCGTTTCGCTGGGGTTGAAGGAATCGATTGGAGCCAGATCGAAGGCTAGAAAGCTCCCCGCCCTTTCAATACCGTAACCACGGTCATTAGCAAAATTCTTAAATCCAGAGCCAGCGAGTAGTGCTGGATATAGAACAGATCATCCTCCGTATGCAAGTGCATCGGGCGGTCGCTGCGTCCATTGACTTGCCACCAGCCGGTCAGGCCTTGCGGCACCGCCAGGCGCTTGTGTTGCCAGGGTTCATAGCGCTCAACCAGGTAGGGCAGCTCGGGGCGCGGCCCGACCAGGCTCATCTCCCCTTTCAGGATATTGAATATTTGCGGTAGCTCATCCAGGCTGGTGCGGCGCAGCAATCGTCCCAGGCGAGTGACGCGTGGGTCATCAACCTGCTTGTGAATCAAGTGGCCCTGCTCGTCGGTGGCATGGACGAGGTGCTGGAGTTGTTCGGCCTCTGGCACCATGGTGCGAAACTTGTACATATTAAATAACCGGCCGCCTTCACCGACCCGGGCCTGCTTGAAGATCGCCGGGGCATGGGTTTCGAGGCGAATAGCCATGACGATCAGCCCCATTAACAGAGAAGCCGGTAAGAACAGCACCGCGCACACCAACAGGTCTACCAGGCGCTTGACCAGGCGTTGGGAATCGGTCAACTCAGGCGGCTGTAAGTCGAGCATAGCCAGCCCAGCGAAATTTTCGTATTGGGCGCGCTGGAGCGAGAGCGAGAAATAATCCGGGACTGCCCAGATCTTCACCGGGCGGCCATGTAGTTCAGCCAGCAGGCGATTGGTGGTCAGGTGGCTCCCCTGGGGCATGGCAATCAGGACATCATCAATCTGCTGGCGATCGACAATCGGGCCAGCCTCATCCAGGCTCCCAAGCACCAGCCGGCTGCCCTGCCCTTCGCCGGGCTGCTCTTCCAGGAAACCAGCCAGGACCCAGCCCAGGTTGGCATAGGCCTGAACTTGTTCAGCGACGGCCTGAGCCAACGGCCCAGCGCCGACGATTAGAACCCGGCGCAGGGCCGGGGTGCGCTGGGCGCTGCGGCGGAATACCAGCCGGGCAAAGATTCGCCAGCTCACCAGGCCAGTGAAAGCGAAAGTAAGAAAAGACAGGTACAACGCTCGCGAAACCTCTCGGTAAGAGAGATATAAAACCCCAGCCAGCGAGACGCCAGCCAGCAATGCGCCCAGGCTTAGACTGCTAAATTCATCGATCGCCCGGTAATTCCTGCGCCCATCATAAATACCCAATAGCAGGAAGACGCCAATCCAAGTGATCAGCGCCAGGAGATAGACCAGGCCTGGCAGCCGGACCGGCGATGGCATATAGACGATGAAAGACCAATTGTTCAGGAAAGGGCGAATGAGCGCAGCAACTGCCAGGCTGGTCAGCAGGACAACTGCGTCCAGCAGGATAGATAGCAAGGCATAGCTGGTTGAAAAACGGCGAAACATTTTCAGGAGGGAAATCCCTCGACCTTTGAGCCTGCCGGCCTGGCCTGGGCCAGCCCGCTAAACGTCCAGGCGATACCCAACACCGCGAATGGTTTTCAGGTACACCGGTTGGCGCGGGTTTTCTTCGATTGCCTGGCGAAGCCAGCTGATATGGACATCCAGGGTACGAGTGTCGCCGGTGTAATCGGTTTCCCATACCTGGCGGAAGACTTCTTCACGCTGAAGCACCTCCCCGCGCCGGTCAATCAGCATCTTGAGCAGTTGAGTCAGGCTGGGGGTCAGGCGGGTCACTTTCCCGTCGCATTCTACCCGCCGGCTTTCGACATCCAGGCGGATTGGACCGGCGACCAAAGTCTGGTCAGAACCCCAGGGGAGCCACGGTAGGATCCAATTTAGCAGCTTGCGGGTAGTGAATGGCAAAGTCAGGACCGCATTGGCCATTTCATCCGTTGGCGTGGGATTACCAGCCGTGGTGATGAACACGATGGGCAGCCGGGCAGATTGCTTGCGCAACATGCTGCACATGCGCGTCCCGCTGGTTCGAAACGAGGCAGCATCTAAAACAACCAGGTCGGGATTGATGGCGGGCAGACGTTCCAGCGCTTCATTTCCTGACGTGGCTATCTCTACGGTGTATCCTTTTTTCCGTAGGGTGGCGATAAATGGCGCCCCTTCACCCTGCCGGCCTTCAATCCATAGAATTTTCGCCTTCATGCACTCCCTACCTGCTGACCTGGAAATCGGCGGCTGGCACTCTCCTACCCAGCCTCTGCACGGTTGATTGGCGATTATAAACGTAAAGCGAAAAATAAGCAACGGAATTTTTTAACATTAATCTGAATTTTTGGCCATTTTTTATCCACCTCTCCCGGTAAGGTATAATGGTTGCATCCCGACCCTGCCCATGTTAGAATCACGGCGCAGCACCCAGTTAACGGAGGCCGTTTATGTCCGAAATGATTGAAGTTGCCATCGATAGCATCCGCGTCAGCCTGATGTCCCAGCAGCGGATTGTCATCCTGCGTGAAAAACATGCTGAACGGTACTTGCCGATCTGGATTGGGGTGTATGAAGCCGAAGCCATCACGATCGCTTTGCAGGAAGTAGAGGTCGCCCGACCCTTAAC
>CAZAGA010000130.1:0-8778 GCA_964484335.1 uncultured Anaerolineaceae bacterium | reverse complement strand
TGAATTGTGTCTGATGGCAACATCTGGCTAATCTCTGAGTTCGAAACTGCGCCTTCAAGACTTGTCAGTACATGCATCGCCAAAACTTCATCTGGGTAATTATTGTTACTAAGTAAGCTGGTAAACTCATCCAAAATTTCCTGCTGCGCAAGTAATCGCCACTTATTTTGGAGCCCAATTGCTTCGTTTCTATAATCACCCATTACTTCATCAATATTCATCTCTCGCTGCGCCTGCCAGTAATCGAAGAACTGGTCCCGTATACGAGGATTGGTCGGGGTAAGCTCACTAAACCCTGCGAACTTAACTTTAATTCCACGAGATCGTAAAACCTTCGGATTGGTCAATACCTGGATTTCAGAAGCTAACAGCTCTCTTTCTGGGATCAAATCGCCGACTTTTGGGATCCGCCCATCAACCAGGCGGACAACCTGGTAGGCTAAAACGCCCTGGTTGCGTCCCCACAATCGGATTGATTTTTTCAAGCGCAAAATCGGATAATTCGATGCGTTGAGTGGATCATACAGGCTATCGTGCGCTTCCGCTGCCAGTGAATTTCGTAAGCGCTCAATCGTAATCATCTCCGGTAGGTCTCGCCAATCAATCTGTTCATCTGCAAAGGTATCATCAGCCTGGGCCAAGACTGCATGAAACAGGCGGACCGGATCGCGTGTGAAAGGTACCGTGGCCTGGCCACGTTGGCGGATGGCCTGATCTTGCTGGGGGGTCAAGGTGCTCAAGGACGGGCTCGAGACCATAAATTGGTGGATCTCGCGCAAGTCGGCATCATCCAGCTCTTGCTGCTCCAGAACAGTGACACGCCACCCTGAGCCTTCCAGGGTTAATCCAAGCACCCGGATGGCACGCCAGGGAGGTTGGACGGGTTCTGGTTGATTGAAGGACAGGTTACCCCCTTGATCCGACAATGGATCTTTATCGACAATTCTCTCAGGAGGGACCAGGATTACGCGGATAACATCCGGTTCTTCACCTAAAGTGAAGATCGAAAAGACGTTGGTCCTTACTTCGATCCCATCCCGGGTATAAAGATTAACTTCTGTAGCGATACGCACCTGGCGACGCAGGTCAACGAAACCGCGAACGACCTCATCGAACACTGGCCGAGTGAGCAGCGACCGGTTGCCCAGGAAGGCAATCCCAGGCTCAGGCACGCGCAGTAAAGGCGGTTGATCAGGATCAGCCGCATCCGGGCGGTTGGGGCGTCGACGCAGGTTGCGTTTTTCTAGCACCGCGGCACTGGCGGCATCTATTAGTAAGATTCCAGGTCCCCGGCGATCGAGTTGATCTTCGCCATTGACCAAACGACCTTCGCGGACGCGTAGCAACGGGCCATGCCGGCCAAATATGAACAATACCAGGCGAGTGTATAAACTTTCCCAGGTATGAAAATCACGCACCGGCAAAATGAACAGCGCCAGGAAAGCCAACCAAAAGAAAACGCCAAGCACCCCCAACCCAAAAAACTGCACCAGGAATTGTTGGATTTCACGCTCGATGGAGAGCGAGGGAATCTCACCAGACCGAATTTTGGCCCGGATGTATTCCATTCCTGCGCGAACTCCGAAACCGGCACCTGTCTCAATTGTGTCCAGGATTTGATGATGGGTAGCCTTCCGGGCATCGTACAGACTGAAACCATTGGCCCGGTCCAGCACATAGAGGAGAAACTTGCCGCCCTCTTCAGGCTTTTTCAAACGCGGCGGGATCCACTCGGCGATTACCTGAGCAACTTGGGGGGTATTAACCGGCTTCTCTCCACCGACGCGCTGTTCTGAAACCGTGATCACCCCGCGTGCAAAAGGTAAAGTTGGGTCGGTTGTATCCAGGATCCGGACACCGCGGGCTAGCTCTGCCAGGAAGGCATAGTTGGGCGGGACGGTCATGGTTTCGGTAATGGTGCCACTGATCGGGTTGCTGACTGCAATGGCTACATTTTCAATCCACTGGTTGTCCGGCTGCTCAACGTAAGGCAACTTCTGAATCTCCAGCGGATAAGAAACGTCATACAGGAAAGCGCCTGCTGGACCAGCCGCGATATACGCAATGCTTCCGGCAACTACCGCCGTTCCATAAGCGGCCGGCAAGCCAGTAATCCGGTCCACCTGGGTTGGATTACGCGCATCCGCAACACTGATGACCGCTACTTCCCTTTGATCGACAACAACAAAAAGATACTCACGATCGGTGAACAAAATTCGACCAGCCGGGCCGCCCAGACCTAAAGCACCAATTTTAAAAGGCGATTTCGGATCACTGACATCAACGACAACGAGCCCTGCCGGGCCATCCGAAAGATAGGCCAGCCATTGTTCTGGATCACTGCCTGGTTTTTGAGCCACCTGGACTGCTGTGGAAACACCATCCGTATCCAAGCGGGCAATGATTTCCGGTAATTTCGGATCTGAGGTATTGACAACCACCAGTCCATTGGCGCCGGCAGCTACAAAGGCATAGTCGCCAACCACCGAGACCGCAGCAGCCTGGGGAATCGGAAGAAATCCAACTTCTTGGGGGTACTTGGGGTCGCCGAGCGAAAAGATCCATAAGCCACGATTACCATCGACTGCGTAGACATATTCAGCCTGGACGACCATATTTTGCATTGCCGCCGGCGCAGCATATTGACCCAGTAATTCCGGAGCAGTATAGCTATCGCGCAGGATCTGTAAACCATTCTCCAAACCCGCCAGGTAAATCAGTCCACCTCGTTTAACCAGGCTGGAAGCCTTATTGACCGAAGCCGACAGGTTGATATAGCCAAGATACTTTGGTTGTCCAGGATTCGTTGTATCGAGCACAAAAACGCCGCTGCCATCGACGGCCAGGTAAGCACGGTCGCGATCGATTGCAACATCCATCACGACGCCTGGAATGGCTTGTGTCGCTTCATCGAGCGGAATTTCAACGGGCTGGCGGTCTTTGACATTGGATATATCATATACCCGCAAACCATACTGACCATTGGCTACGTAGGCAAAGAGCTGAGCAAATGGGCTCCGAGGATCGACCTGGAAAGGATCCTGGCCGGCGGCCTGGTAGGCCGGGTTGGTATACGCTACGACGGAAAGGTTACGAACATCTGGCTCAGGTCCTGGGATGATGCGGACAATTTCGGTCGGGATGTTTTTATCCAGAACATTAACGACATGCACACCCTGCTCCCCGCCGGCCAGGTAAGCATAATCACCTAGTAAACTTATCCCCACCGGGTTGATCCGCGCGCCTTCCACAGGATCCATAACTTTGACCAAGGTCGAAGAGATAGGCCTGGAGATATCAAATATTTTTAAACCTTCTTGCGCATCGGCCAGGTATGCGTAGTTGCCGCTAACCGCAATAGCTCGAGCATCTTTGCTTTCGAATTGCTTCAACACAGGTAATTCACCGGTCAAGTTCGTAAGGTCCGCGAGGACCAGGCCATTGGTGCGATCGGCGATATAAGCGACATTCCCAGAGACAGCCACGCCTTCGGCGCGAGAGGGGGTATCCAGGTAGGCTACCTGAGCTATCCGCCGAGGATCGCTGACATCATAGACCCGCAGGCCAGGTTCGGCTGCAGCTACGAAGGCAAAGTTGTTGACTACCGCAACGTCTTTGGCCAAAAGCGGCGCCCCTGATTTGCTGATGAATTCAGGCTCCAGGACAACCTGGGTATTTACGGAAACCAGTTGGTCAGAATTTCGAACGATGAAGCCGTATTCGTTCCAAAGGTTTAGTTGGCCAGGTTGGCCATCGATTGAAAAGTCTTTCTTGATGATGCTTGGACTAAATATGTAGGAAAGATCGACCGTGACCAGGCCCTGGTTTTGGACGCTTAAGATTGCCTGGGCGCCTATTTGATCAATGGCTACGACAGGATTTTCATCGAAGGGAAGACGGGTTACCTCCTTCAATTTATTTGGATTACTCTTGTCAAGGACAAAAAAACCTGGTTCCCCACCAGCAATCAAAACATATGGATCGAGAAACGCAAGATCCAGAAATGGGTGCTCGTTGCTATAGGAAGTTTTTTCTTCGATTTCGCCATCTTTGCCTGGGTCAATGACATGCAGGATTCCTCGATCCTGAATCCAGTAGAGGAACTCCCCGTCATAGAACAGCTTTCCACCATCTTGAGCATCTGGATAAAGCCGTTTTTCAAGGAGTTTCAGTTCAAGCGTGGGGGAGGCCGGTAGGGTTGGTTGAGCGTGGTCTTTTTCCGTAATCCGAACCAGGCGGATTCCATCTCGATTGGTTGAGAGGTAAATCAAGTCATCAATGACAACCAGGTCCTGGACAGAGAATGGCAGAGTCAACTGGGCAACCTGGTAAGGGTTGGCGGGATCGAGAGACAAGTCGTAGACCGAAATTCCCTGTCGGCCTTGAGCCAGGTAAAGCCGACCGGCTTGGAGCCAGAGTTGTTGTGCATTGCGGGTGCAATTCTTGAGGTTTACCAGATCCGGTTGTTCAGGATTAATGAGCTCGCCGCAGCGGGAATGGCCAACCTCAACCAAGTGGTTGGGATCATCCAAAGAGATCGTTCGAATGCCCATTCGTCCATTGGCCAGGTAGGCAAAACGCCCTTGGATGGCAAAATCGTAAATATTATCCCCGTTTTGTTGCAGGAAAGCAAACAAAAGAAAAGTAAAAAAGCTGATAATAATAAGCTGAATTAATAATTTGCTGAAGAACCGTCGCAAAACTGACATACATATATTTTATTGCTAAATCATGATCGGGGCAATGATTAATCGGAGTATTGTGTTGAATTTTATTTCCTATGCTATAATAAAACAAATGTTCTATCTATAGAACAACACAACCATTACTCATATTAATATTGGAGGCAAAATATGTCAGCAAATACCAGATTAACTCAATCCATCATCTATGATTATTATGAAAAACTGATGGATAGAATATATCTTAATCACCACAGCTACCCAACCAATATTCCCAATTATTCAATCAGTAATGCCGAATTAGCTGAGATGGGTGAATTTGATGCGATGGGACGGGAGCTGGCTAACGGACTTCCCAGGCAAGCCAGGGGTAGGAAACAAACCATTTTTCATCGAGATCCTGATTTTTGTAATGGATTACCACGCAGGAGCCGATAATCTAAAATTATTGATCCACTAACAAACTTGCCATTCAGGTTACACAACTCGCTCATCGGTATTCTGAGCGAGTATTTCCTTTAACACCTCCCCTTTTCATCCTTCTCTTGTTACAATTCATTTAATTCGTTCATAAATTCTGGAGGTAATCCAATGGCTCAATTTCCTGGTAAAGGCGTAGTTGCGGTTGTCAAGACCTCGCCAGCCACAATTTTCGATGATATTCAAACGGTCATGAAGCTGGCCGGCTTCGAAGCAGCCCTGCCCAAAAATGTCCCAACGGGGATCAAAATTAATATCTCCTGGCAAACCTGGTACCCAGCGTGTTCTTCCTCCCCCTGGCAATTAGAGGGAGTCATCCGGACACTTCAAAATAATGGCTACACTGATCTCGTCGGCATCCACAATGATACCGTGGTGGTGAACACCGCCGATGCTGAACAAAATAATAAGCACAAATTTGTCACTGACAAATACAATGTTCCCTGCCTTTACCTCTATAACCAGGAATTCGAATGGCTGGAATATAAACCCAAGAAGCCTTTCCTGGTGCTGGATAAAGTATATCCTAATGGTGTGTTCATCCCCCAAGCGTTGGTTGGGAAGAATATCGTCCACCTCCCCACGGTTAAGACCCACGTCTTCACAACCATTACAGGAGCGATGAAGAATGCCTTTGGCGGGCTACTCCATCGCGACCGCCATTGGACCCACTCGGTGATCCACGACACCCTGGTCGATCTGCTGATGATCCAACAGGACATTCATCCTGGCATCTTTGCGGTGATGGATGGCACTTTTGCAGGCGATGGCCCCGGCCCACGGGCAATGCGCTGGCATGAGAAAGATATTTTAATCGCTTCGGCTGACCAGGTTGCGATTGATGCAGTTTCCGCTAAGCTGCAGGGTTTCAACCCAATGGATATCCGCTTTATTCGCAAAGCCCACGAGATGGAACTCGGCATCGGCGACCCACGCGAGATCCAAATTGTCGGTTACGACATCGAACAAGAAAAACCCTGGGGCTTTGTTCAAGAAGACACTTTTGCCAGCAAAGGTCAGAAGCTGATTTATCACGGCCCATTGAAACCATTCGAAAAGATCTTACTCCAAAGTCCCCTGGTTCCCTGGTCATACTTTGCCAGCAACTTCTATCATAATGTTTACTGGTACCCCTTTGTAGGACGTCAGCGCGTTGAAGCCGCTCTGCAAACCAAATGGGGCCAGATGTTCAAAAACTATGGCAATGGTGAAGTCGTCATGCCAGGCATGGAACCTAAGACGGTCGTCCAGGCTGGAGCTGGCCTGACCGCGGCAGCCGCGCTGATGATTGGAGTGGGATACCTGCTGCGCAAACGAAAAAATGCTGCGCGTTGAGTTCCACTGTCACACCAAACACTCCAAGGACAGCCTGACTCGCCCGGAAGACCTGGTAAAGAACTGCCAGCGTAAAGGAATCGATCGAGTCGTCGTCACAGATCACAACACGATTCGCGGCGCGCAAGAAGCCTATCAGATCGACCCTGGGCGAGTCATCATCGGAGAAGAAATTATGACCCGCTCGGGAGAGATCCTGGCTGCCTTTGTCCAGGAAGAAATCCCGGAAGGTCTCCAGGCATTTGAAGCGCTCCATTTGCTTCGACAACAAAATGCTTTCATCAGCATCTCCCATCCTTTTGATGTACTGCGGGGCGGTCATTGGAAGCCTAGCGACCTGGAAGATATCCTTCCCCTGGTGGACGCAATTGAGACCTTCAACGCGCGCTGCTGGAGCAACCGATTTAACCAGCAGGCGGAGAATTTTGCTCGCCGGCATCAGATTCCTGGCACAGTCGGATCTGACGCTCACACCCTGATCGAGCTTGGCCGGGCAACGCTGCGCCTGCCTGACTTTACCAACGCGGACGACCTGCGCCGGGTGATCGGCGCCGGCCAACCCCAGGTCCGCTTATCCAGCGGCTGTGTGCACCTGGCTTCTCGCTACGCTAGCTGGCGGAAGCAATATCGCCCTTGACCAATTGGTTAATCGAGATAAAATAAAATGGCTTACGGGGCTGTGGCGGAATTAGGCAGACGCAGGGGACTTAAAATCCTCCGGTACGGGAGTACCTTTTTACCCCTATATGTGGGGGTCACATGGTGTCGAAGTCCTATATATGGCGGTATTTTTAATGTTCTGATGGCTAATTTTTCACAGTCCCCTGTGTCTTTTTTATCCCACATCGCTGAAACCGAAATTTTTCCTTTAACATTCGCTTTTAATTCTTTAACAATAGCCCATTTTCGAGAAAAAACCACTTTGTTAAAGAATTGAATCGGACTGTTAAAGATTTTCAGACGGCTTCAGCCTTCCAGATCATTGCGCCGGCCGCTTGTTGGCGATCAGCGCCTCATATTCTTCTTTCGACATCGTGTAGACCTGCGGCCGAAAGACGACCACGATCAACCAGGCCACCAGCCCGGCGACCACCCAGCGCAAGAATTTCATCATCCGTCACCTCCTAATACTTGGTTGTCTCAAAGCCGGTCGGGCGGAGGAACCATTGCAGCGGGACGACCACGATGGTGATCCGCCCGTTGGTCGCCATCAGGGCGATCCACTCCTTGATCCGGTCGCGGATGACCATCGGGACCAGGTACGGCGGCAGCTTCTTGTAGCCGATGGAGCGCATCCACTCCGGGAGATCATTATACTCCCCAAACGAAATCTGCTGGCTGAACATCTCGACCGCCCCGATGGCCGGCAGGATGCCTTTCGTGCGCAGGTCGACCACCACGGCATTCATCTTGACCGCATCCGGCCAGAAGAAGGCGACCAGGTTCTTGGTCTGGTCGATCCAGATCGAGGTGTTGGGATTTTTCATCAGGCACGACACAATCCCCATGTAAACTTCTTTCTTGGTCAGCATGTCGACCGGCAGCTCGCTTTGAGCAAAGGCCGGCATCTGCGGCAGGAGCAGGGATACCAGCACCGCCAGCAAAACAACTTTCTGCACATTCATTTTCTTCCTCCTGGGTGAAATTAAAATACGAGGGCCGGATTGCGGCCCTCGCTGGATGGTTTCTCTATTCCGTTTCCGACGTTGGAAAGGCGATAAAAAAACTTCCCGACCCATCTACTTGGATCGGGAAGTCACAGCTCCCACTTGGCGAACAATTACATTTACTGCTGGGCGGCACAAGGCCCCCAACCATGCCTGTCTGCCCTTTCAAATCGGCTGGATTATACCCCCTTTTCGCCACCGGTCAACAGGAACACATCCAACAAGAGCCTAACGGATTTCAACGGCTCGCTGGCCTGTTCAACTGTTGATCATATGGGCTTCGGGGGCATTGCGCCGGGCACAGCCCAGGCAGAAGTGCAGCCTGGATTGGGCCTCCGCAACGTAATTCATCTCCCCATACGGGATCTTAACCCCGCACAGGAAGCAGGCGTTGGCCTGGCTGCGCGACTTGTACAGCCGGGCGGGCCGGCCGAGGACGCTAATCCGGCGGGGCGGGCCACCTGGCTCAGGGAGTTTGGCATCCGGGTCCAGGTCGTAATCCAGGATCAGAACGTCGACGCCGGCCGGAGCGCGCTGGACTTCCGCCATCCCACCGCGCAGGGCAATCGTCACAACCGATCTGCGGCTCATGCAGTCACCTCCATTCTTTCGAT
>CAZAGA010000129.1:0-8782 GCA_964484335.1 uncultured Anaerolineaceae bacterium | reverse complement strand
GTCGTTGAAGTCCACTGGAGCCTGTTCAATTCCCCTTACTATCAATATAAACTTTCTCAGGAATGGTTATGGGAATCAGCTCAAACGATTGAGGTAAATGGGGTGCCAGCATTGATGCTCAAGCCTGAAATTCAGGTACTTCACCTATGTGGACACCTTTCTTACCACCACGCCGGAGAGGGATGGCTCTGGCGGCATGATCTGGCAGAGATGATAATGCACTACCGCGAAGCGCTGGATTGGGATCAAATCATCGAATACGCCAACCAGTTTGACTTGCTGATCACCTTACAAACTAATTTAGCCAGCCTGCAAGTAGTTTACGGGGCAATCGTGCCGGACAAAGTAATGATGAAACTGGCTGCTTACGATCCGACCAAAGCCGAGAAGCGATTGTTCTCGCAATTAAACATTGTGAAGAAAAAATCGGGCAAGACCTTCCTGGAAGATTTCTCAAGCCTGCCCGATTGGAAGAGCAAGCTGGACTTTGCCCTGCACAACCTCTTTCCATCCCCAAATTACATGAAAGTACGCTACCAGTTCAATGCTTCGCTGCTGTTGCCCTATTTTTATGCCTACCGTTGGTACCTGGGGATAAAAAGCCTATTTTAAGCTAATTGTTTCCGGCCGATTTCTTCCAATAGGCGATCAGCCTGCTCGATCAAGAGCATCCGGCCGCTCTCAATCGCAAAACTCCGCGCTTCTTCCAGGAGCCCCCCTGCCTGGCTGCCCGGCAACAATGGGACGAGCCATAATCGAATTTGGGCGGCCAGGTGGCGGGTACCTAATGCATCCGCCAAGCCTAAAGCGGTTGAGAGCCGGTGAATCGCCAGGGCAGTTTGTCCCTTGGCTAAGGCTACCAATCCCAGGTTGGCAGTTAACCCGGCCACGCGTTCTTTTACTTCAAACCGCTCTGCAACCTCCTGGCCCTCCGTGAAACATTTCTCGGCCAAATCCAACTCTCCGGCAGCCAGGGCAACTTCCCCGTAGGTTGAAAGAAGGTAGGCCTCCAAGCCGATCACGCCCTTCTCGCGCGCCAGTTTGAGACCAGACTGAATCGTCTCCCGTGCAGAAGGATCCCCCATCAGGAGAAGATGATAGGCTAGGTTGTTTGTCGCCAGGATGCGCGCTTCAAGAAACGATTCTTCATCAGATTGATTAGCAACCGCCAGCGATTGGCGATAATATTGGATCGCCTGGGCCAGGTTTCCCTGTTGAGCGGTCAAAGAGCCCAGCTCGAACATCACCAGCGCCTGGCTGGATCGATCAGGTTGCAACTGCTGGTCGAGTAATTCTTTGGCTGCCAGTAGATGCTGCTGTGCGCCATCCAGGTTTGCACCTTCAATGGAGAGGGCAGTACCCAAAACCAACTCAGCCTTGATTTTCGCGTCTGGGTCACTGCTTTGAATCACCAGGCGGGCTTGCTGAATCACTTCAGCAAAACGCGCCTGGGGCAGTAAACTACGTGCCAGAGACAAGCGCAAAGCACTCAGCCTCTGGACATCTTTATTATCCAGAGCGAGTTGGATTAATTCCCGATAAGTCTCAGAAGCCTGGACAAAATGTCCAGCCTGCCCCTGAGCTTCTCCAAGGGCGGCGAGCACTACCGGGCGCTGGGAGCGACTGGTTCCAACCAAAGCCTGTTCGAACAAGGTGATTGCCTCATCCCAGCCAGCCAACCTTGCCGCGCGTTTCCCTGCCTGGAATGCATAAGGTGAGGCTCGCTCAGGGTCACCACCCTCTTGATAATGCCAGGCTAACAAATTGCTATATTCATCAAGCTGATCATGGTGGATTTTTTCCAGGGCCTGCGCGACCCGGTGGTGAAGCAATCGATGACGGGTTTCGCCCACTTCCTGGTAAGCCACGTCGAGCGTCAGGTGGTGATCAAATGAGAATTGGAAATTCGGTGAAGCTCGAACCAAACCCACCTGGATCAACTCATCCAATCCATCCAACGTTGCGCCTTCCGAGATACCCGCCGCCTGGGAAACCACACGAAAATCGAAAGTCCGCCCGACAGCAACCCCAACATCCAAGACCCGGCGCGCTGGCTCAGAAAGCCGAGTCAAGCGTGATTGGATGAAGTTATAGATGCTGCCTGGAACCCTATTTTTCTGCAATAAACTGCCTTCCCAACCAGGCTGATCCGCCTGAGTCTCCTTTGCCTGGCGGACTAACTCCGACAAGATGTATGGATTTCCTTCCGAGGCTTCTGCCAACCGCTCTGCCAGGAACACGGGCTGGGCAGTGCTTGATAACCTCGCCACGATGGTTTGAATCTCCTGCAAGGATAGGCGGTGCAGTAAGATCCTCTCAATTCTTCGCTCTCGAGTCAAAGACTGTACCAAGGTCTGAAAAGCACTCTGAGCACTAACCGTGCGTGAGGTGGCAACAAATCCCACTGAACCAGGATAATTGCGTCGTACTAGGTAGCCCACTAATCCAATCGAAGAAGGGTCAGCCCACTGGATATCATCCAGGAATAGAATCAATCCTTGACGCCGGGAAACCACAGCCAGCAGCTGGTAGACTGATTCCCATAAACGAGTTTCTTCGACGGTAGTACCAGGAGCAACTGGAAATAGATCGGGTTGATCAGGAACAAGCCTTCCGATTTCGGTCCGCCAGACCAAGGGCAAGTCGCGGGCCAGGTGAGCGCGCAATATTTCCCAGTCAGAACGCTGAAACAAGCTCCGCAGGGTAGTAAGGATCGGCTGGAATGGCAGTTTTTGTTCCAACTCATGCGCTCTGCCAGTTAACGGAATAGCTTTGGATCGCTCCAGGTATTCTTCCACCAAGCGGGTCTTCCCAATCCCTGGCTCGCCTTCGACCAGTACCAGCCGGCAAGCAGTTAATCCTTCGGTCAACTGTTGAATTTCAGCCTTCCGTCCAGAAAAGGGCAGCCTGAATTCCTGGATCGCATCTTCTGTCAGCCGGTTGATACGTTGGGAAGCTGGACGGACCGTTGATCGCAGCGGCTCAATTGCATGTGCAGGCGTTAACCGATCGTTCACGATTGCGTCATATAAATTACGGGTTTCCACCATCGGCGGAACACCCATTTCTTCATCCAACAAACGTCGTAAATCATCGTAACGCCGGATTGCACCTGGCCGGTCGCCTGCCAGGTAATGGATGCGGATACTTTCGCGCTGTAAATCTTCCTGAAGTGGATTGAAAACCAGCGCCCGATCTAGGTAGGATAAGGCCTGGTTGTAATCGCCCTGGTTTTCATGCCAGACGCTCAACGCAGTTAATCCACGAACGGCCAACCGGCGGTAGCGCTCCCGCTCCACCACCAACCAATCCTCAAACTTTGAACTATCGGGCAGGGAAACGTCATCAAGAAACTCGCCACGATACAGCTCCAGGATGCCTGACCAACGGTCGGGGTCAAATTCGGTAGCAGAGAGCTCCAAATCTAGGCGACGGGTATCTACCCAAACCTCTGAACTCAAGCCAATCCGGTCATCTAGGACCTGTATGGCTTCGCCTAATTCCCCGCGTAATCCATGGAGCGTGGTGCGCAAGACTTGCAGCCCAGCCGGGCGCGGCTGGTCGGTCCAAAAGATATTCAGGATTTTTTCTCGATTGACGGGTTGAGATTGACCGGCCAGATAAAAAAGTACGGCCCGGCTTTTCCGGCGGCTAATTTTTATTAATTTTCGATCCAACAGTATGGTTGGACTGCCAAACAGATGGATTTCAAGCATTCTTTGAGTATACCGAACAATCTACCAATCGAACAGACCCTCTAAACAAATCGGGTTGTTTACGGTTTTGTTTACGCCACTGTTCACGCTTTTGTTATGCAGGAGGCCTAAAATCCTGTTTATAAGATTAACTAAAAAAACTTAACCAGCAGAAAGATAGGAGAAAATAACATGTCTTGGACAATCGATTTTTCACATTCAGAAATCAACTTCAAAGTACGCCATATGATGATTTCAAACGTGCGCGGCCAGTTTGAGCGGTTCAGCGGGAGCGTTAATTTCGACGAGGCTAATCCGGCTCTTACTACGGTTGACATCCAGGTCGAAATTAGCAGCATCAACACAAACGAAGAAAAGCGTGACGCACACCTGCGTTCGGCCGATTTCTTTGATGCTGAAAACCACCCGGTGATGACTTTCCAGAGCAAAAAGGTTGAGCAAGTTGACGAGGCCAACGCCCGGTTAATTGGCGACTTGACCATCCGTGGCGTCAGCCGTGAAATAACCTTGAACGTTGAATACCTGGGCAAGGCGAAATCACCATGGGGTACCACCAGCGCCGGATTCACAGCCGCTGCCCGGATCAACCGCAAGGATTGGGACCTGACCTGGAATGTCGCCCTCGAAACCGGCGGATGGCTGGTTGGTGAGACAATCGATATTGAGATCGCCCTCGAACTTGTGGAAGTTGCAGAGCCAGTTATGGCAGTTGCGGCCTAAAACGTCAGCGGTCTGTCGATCACAAACAAGTGGGCTGTCCTTAAGGTGCCTTTGGACAGCCCTTTTTGTTTATTAATTTATCATCTTGATTTATAATTCAGACTGTTTAAGCCTGATTTAAGTTGCTTGGGAGGCGTATGGAACAAAATAAACGAATCCTGGCTGTTTTTGCCCATCCGGATGATGAGGCTTTTGGAACCGGTGGCTCGCTGGCCCATTTCGCTTCCCAGGGTCATGTGGTATACCTGGTCTGCGCCACTCGAGGAGAAGTTGGCGAGATTTCTGACCCAGAATTGGCCACCCCGGAAACTCTTGGCCAGGTGCGAGAAGGCGAGCTGCGCTGTGCTGCAGAAACGATGGGAATCCAGGAGTTGATCTTCCTGGATTACCGCGATTCTGGCATGTTGAACTCTCTAGAAAACCAAGACCCACGTGCGTTGGTTCAGGCTCCGGCAGAAGCTGTCCAATGCCGACTCGTCCAGATTATCCGACGCATCCAACCAGATATCATCCTAACCTTTGAACCGAATGGCGGATATGGCCATCCTGACCATATTGCCATCCATAAACATACCGTTGCAGCTTTCCACGCCGCGGCCAACCCCAGCCGATATCAAGAATACCAGCCCACCTGGCAGGCTAAGCGATTATTCTACACTGCGATTCCACAATCGTTTTTCGCCTGGATGATCCGGCAGTTAAGGGCAAATGGCGAAGACACCAGTGGTCTGGAAGCCTTTCAGGACTCTGGTTTGACCTGGCCCGATGACCAGGTGCACCTGATCCTGGATGTTTCGGATCAAATCGAAGCCAAGTGGGAGGCTTTCCATTGCCACCGGACACAATTTGGCCCAAGCAACTTTTTTCGGCGCTTGCCGGAGGCCCAAGTCAAGCAGATGATCAGTAAAGAACACTTCGCCCTGGCCTGGCCCGAGCCAAAACCCGGATTGCACCTGGAGAGCATGTTCTCGGATTTATCAGTAGAACAATTAGGATAACCTTGTTGAGGTAAAGATATGGCTTGTACACACACTGATTTCATCCAACCAGTCACCCCGATGGCAGAGGGCTGCATAGATTGTTTAAAAAGCGGCGACTCCTGGGTGAACTTACGTCTGTGCCTGACTTGCGGTTACGTGGGTTGTTGTGATAGCTCTCCAAATAAACACGCTTCGCGCCATTCGCAAGAGGCCAATCACCCGATCATCCAATCCTTTCAACCGGATGAAACCTGGCGCTGGTGTAATATCGATAAGGAGTTCGTTTAAATGGGCTCGCCAATTTTCCGGCGTGTGATCGCCTTACCCCAGGATCATGGCTCCTGGGTATTTTTACTCAGCCCACTCTTGATCGGTTTATTTGCTGGTAAAGATTTTAATACCGGCTCGATCTTCTTAATCCTGGCCGCCATGGCCGGTTTTCTGATCCGCCATCCGATTACGATTCTAGTCAAAATCTTTAGCCACCGTCGCTCCGAGCGCGACTACCCGGCAGCAATTTTCTGGACAGCGATCTACGCCCTGGTAGGATTGCTGGCCGTCTTGGCGTTGATCCGCTTTGGCTATACCTACGTACTCTACCTGGCAGCGCCAGGGTTGCCAGTCTTTGCATGGCATTTGTGGCTGGTGAGCCGGAGATCCGAACGCCGCCAAATCGGGATCGAGATTGTCGCTAGCGGCGTATTAGCCCTGGCAGCGCCGGCTGCTTTCTGGATTGGAGAAGGTGGCTACGACCCACTGGGATGGTGGTTGTTTGGCCTGACTTGGTTTCAGTCTGCGGCATCGATTGTTTATGCCTATTTACGGCTTGAGCAGCGAGAAATGACTGAACGTCCCACAGCCAGCGAGCGGTTAAAAATGTCTCGCCGCGCCCTGGCTTACACCAATTTTAACTTGACCAGCGTAATCGTATTTTCCTGGTTGGATTTTCTGCCTCATTGGTTGTTCATCCCTTATGCTTTGCAATGGGCTGAAACGATCTGGGGAACCTTGCAACCTGCCATTCGATATAAACCCACCCGAATCGGAATTCGTCAACTCCTGGTCAGTACCCTCTTCACCGCATTATTCATCATCACCTGGGGTTAACTTGTGGTCAACCTATCCGATTCCAAGAACCTTGACAGGTGAAAAGGGTGATATTCTTCACTTGACTTTTGTTAAGCACATCATTACAATGAAAGCGTTGTATAACATGGCCTGGATTGCGGTTCTACTGGTCATGTTGGTAAGGTCGTTTCCATCACGCACATGGGAACTGAGGAGAGACTCAGCCAAAAGGTTGAGCACCGAAGGGGCAAGTCTGGCGAGACAATCACCCAGGCGAAACTCTCAGGTAAAAGGACTCTCTTCCCGAACTCCTCTGGAAAGCCAGACGCAGGTGGATACTTAACCGGCAGTCCGGCACCGACGGGGCAAGCGCCTGCCAGCGGGGCGCGAATCTCTCAGGTTCTCCACAGAGGCGCACGCTTCCTATGCGTGCGCCTTATGCTTTAACCAAACGACCCAGAAAATTAGCAATCCAGAAAAACAGTCGACACATTTTCTCCAGGAGGCAGTCAAATGAATATCCCAGCCAATTGTAAGTACACTCCAAATGACGAGTGGATCCGGACCGAAGGAAATGTTGGAACAATCGGAATCACTGATTTCGCCCAGGAACAGCTTTCAGATATTGTTTTTGTCGAAATCCTGGTCTCCGTAGGCGACCAGGTGAACAAGGGCGACAATATCGCCACCCTGGAATCCGTCAAAGCGGCCGCGGATGTTTATTCCCCAGCCAGCGGTAAAGTAGTTGAGATCAATGAAGCGCTGCCCGATTCGCCTGAGAAGGTCAATACAGAACCCTATGGCGAGGCCTGGATGGTTAAGCTCGATCTGACCGAAATTGCGGAACTTGATGAGTTACTGGACAGCGTTGCTTACGAAGCAAAATTGGCAGAAGCTCACTAAACCGGTTAAGAAAAGGAGACAGCATGTTCATTCCTCATACCGACAGCGATCGGGAGGCTATGCTGCAGACAGTCGGTGTCAAAAACCTGGATGAGCTTTTCCAGGCAGTACCGGCCAAGCAGCGTTTTCCCGATCTGGATTTACCGCCCGCCCTGACCGAGATGGAGACCGCGGCCGAGCTATCTGATCTTTCCGAAGCCAACGAGTCGGTACGCGACCTGGCCTGCTTCTTGGGGGCAGGCGCATATTACCACTATGTCCCGGCAGCAGTTGATCAAATCCTGCGCCGGAGCGAGTTCTACACTGCTTATACGCCATACCAACCAGAAATTTCTCAAGGCACTTTGCGGGCCATTTTTGACTATCAAAGCCTGATCACCGCCTTGACCGGTATGGATGTCAGCAACGCTTCGCATTACGATGGCGCATCAGCAGCCGCTGAAGCAGTCACTTTGGCGATCGCCCAATTTCGTGGCAAGCGAAACAAAATCATCCTTTCCCCGGCGTTACATCCCCAGTACCGACAGGTAATCCGGACCTATAACCCCGACGATCAGCTTCAAATTACAGGCGACGGCCCAGAAGCCGACCTGCGAGCCGGTCCGGAAGCATTGATCCCACTCCTGGACAACCAGACTGCCTTGGTCATGGTCCAATACCCCGATTTTTTTGGGCGAATTTATGATCTGGCTCCTTTAGCCGCGGCGGTGCATGGCGCGGGCGCGCTGCTTTCCGTGTCGATCAATCCAACTGCACTGGGTTTGCTGACTCCGCCAGGTGATTTTGGTGCTGATATCGTCACCGGTGATGGACAGCCACTTGGTCTATCGCTATCTTTTGGCGGACCTTACCTGGGGATCTTCGCCACCCGCCAGGAATATGTTCGCAAGATGGCCGGCCGCCTGGTGGGAGAAACCGTGGATAATCGCGGCAACCGGGCCTATGTCCTTACCCTGACTGCGCGCGAGCAACACATCCGGCGTGAAAAGGCCACCTCCAATATCTGCACCAACCAGGGATTAATGGCCCTCGCCTCAACTGTATACATGAGCTTGTTGGGTAAAAATGGGTTGCGCCAGGTTGCTGAACTTTGTTATCAAAAGGCGCATTATGCCGCCCAACAAATCGCCAACCTGCCCGGTTTTAAGCTTTGGACTGAAACACCTTTCTTCCATGAATTTGTCATCCACTGCCCCAAGCCAGTTAATGAAATCAACGAACAATTGTTGGACTTCGGCATTCTTGGAGGCTATGACCTGGGCAATGAATTTCCAGGAATGGAAAACTGCATGCTCGTGGCAGTCACCGAGATGATTTCACGCGAAGAGATCGACTCGTTGGTAGCTGCTTTGTCGGAGGTTAGCCATGAATGAGCCTTTGCTGTGCGATTTGTCC
>CAZAGA010000128.1:6827-8847 GCA_964484335.1 uncultured Anaerolineaceae bacterium | reverse complement strand
ACGGAGACTGCCATGTTGAAACCTTATCTAGCTAAATTGATGAACCGCCAAAATTTGAGCGAGGCGGAAGCGGAATCGGCTATGGGTATCATTATGACCGGCCAGGCTACGCCAGCCCAAGTTGGCGGCTATCTGGTCGCTTTGCGAATGAAGGGCGAGACCATCCAGGAAATCACCGGAAGCTCTCGAGCGATGCGCGCCCAATCCAGCAAAATACCCACTGAGACGATTTGCGATCCGCTCTTGGACACGGCTGGGACGGGCGGGGATGGCGCGCATACCTTCAATATTTCTACCACGGCAGCCTTTATCGCCGCTGGGGCCGGGCGCAAAGTTGCCAAACATGGGAACCGGGCGGCCTCGTCGAAATGCGGCAGTGCAGATGTGCTCCAGGCGCTTGGCATAAAACTCGACCTGACGCCAGCCCAGGTGGCTTCTTGCATTGAACAGGTCGGGATTGGGTTCATGTTCGCTCCTCTATTTCACCCGGCGATGAAGCACGCCATCGGCCCGCGCCGTGAGCTGGGCCAGCGAACCATTTTCAACCTGCTAGGCCCACTGACCAACCCGGCTAGCGCTGCCCACCAGTTGATTGGCGTTTACGATCCCCACCTGACTGAAGCCTTGGCCTGGGTCCTGGGCGAGCTTGGGGGCCAGGCGGCTTATGTTGTCCACGGGCATGGTGGGTTGGATGAGCTGACCACCAGCGGCCCAAACCAGGTCAGCAGCCTGCGTGATGGCCGTGTGGAAAGCTTTCTGCTTGATGCGTCCAGTTATGGTCTGCGCCCGGCTAGCGCTTCATTGCTAACCGGTGGTGAACCGGCAGAGAATGCCAGGCTGCTGCGCTGCCTGCTCGAGAACCGCGATTCAAGCCCGCGCCGCGATGTGGTCTTGTTGAACGCGGCTGCCGCCCTGGCAACCGAGGACGGCGATTTCGCGGCTTCCTTGCAGCGTGCTGAGCAATCGCTTGCCAGCGGCGCGGCGCTTGAAAAGTTGGAACGCTTGGCTGCGTACAGCCAGGCCCTGGCGGGAAGCACCCAATCAGCAGGCTTTCTCCAGTAAGATGAAAACAACCCTGGCCCAGATCTACCAGACCAAGCTCCAGGAGGTTGCTCAGCGCCAGAGCGCCCAACCGCTGGGCGCCCTGCGCACCCGGGCCGAGGCTGCCCCGCCGCCACTCGATTTTCTGGCCGCCCTGTCCAAACGCCAGCCTGGCTCAGAGGTTGAACCTGCCTGGCCGGCCTTGATCGCCGAGATCAAGTTTGCATCACCTTCCAAGGGCGTCTTGCGCACCGAGCGCGACCCGCTGGCTTTGGCGCGTTGTTTTCAACAGAATGGGGCAGCCGCGATCAGCGTCCTGACCGATGAAACGTACTTCCAGGGCTCGCTGGAAATCCTGGCTCAGGTGGTCCAAATGCAGCCTGGCTTGCCGGTGTTACGCAAAGATTTCTTGCTCGACCCCTACCAGGTGTATGAAGCCCGGACGGCCGGGGCCGCGGCGGTCCTGTTGATTGTCGCCTTTATCGACAATGCCCGCTTGCAGGACCTGCACCGCCTGGCAAACGAGCTTGGCCTGGCGGTTTTGGTTGAAGTACATACCGCAGCCGAGCTCGAACGCGCCCTGGATTGCTCGCCCCACCTTGTGGGAATCAACCACCGTGATCTGAATACTTTCCAGATCGACTCGACCGCCAGCCTGCGCCTGCGCCCGCTCATCCCGTCTGGAATCTTGACCGTGGCGGAGAGCGGTATTCGCAGCCGCCTGGATGTTCGTCGCCTGGCACAGGCTGGCCTGGATGCGATTCTGGTTGGCGAGACCCTGGTCACTGCGCCGGACACTGCTGCTAAGGTCCGGGAGCTGGCGGCATGATCCGGGTCAAGATCTGCGGTCTGACCACCCTGGAGGATGCCCTTCTGGCGATCGAAGCCGGGGTCGAACTGCTTGGCTTTAATTTCCACCTGTCCAGCCCGCGCTACATCTCCCCCGCCGATTGCGCCCGCCTGGTCTCCGCCTTGGCGA
>CAZAGA010000128.1:0-6727 GCA_964484335.1 uncultured Anaerolineaceae bacterium | reverse complement strand
TTATCGTCCGGGCCAATATGGCGGTACCGGCCAGGTTGCCGATTGGTCGCTAGCCGCTGGGCTGGCCCGGCGCGTCCCAATGCTGCTGGCGGGTGGGCTGCGGCCCGAAAACGTCGCCCAGGCAGTTGCCCAGGTGCGCCCGTGGGGCGTCGATGTCGCCTCAGGAGTCGAATCTTCGCCCGGGCGCAAAGACCCGGATCGCCTGCGTGCTTTCATCCAGGCTGTTCGCACTCTCTAACCTATAACCGGAGTCCATCATGTTTATTGACACCAGTAAAAATCTTCTTACCACCCGGCCGCAGGAGCGGCTGGCTTCGAAGTTTGGCCCGTATGGCGGCCAATTTGTCCCCGAAACCCTGATGCCCGCCCTGGCCGAGTTGGAAAACGCCTACCAGGCTGCCCGGCAAGATCCTGGCTTTCAGCAAGAATTGGATGGCCTGCTGAAAACCTATGTTGGACGGCCGACGCCACTCACCTATGCCAGCCGCTTGAGTCGCCAGTTGGGAGGGGCGCAAATTTACCTCAAGCGGGAAGACCTGGCGCATACCGGGGCGCACAAAATAAACAACGCTCTTGGTCAGGCCTTGCTGGCAAGAGCGATGGGCAAGCGCCGCCTGGTCGCCGAGACCGGCGCGGGCCAGCACGGGGTAGCCAGCGCCACCGCTGCCGCGTTGCTTGGCCTGGAGTGCGTGGTCTATATGGGCAGCCTGGATATCGCCCGCCAGCAGCCCAATGTTCTGCGCATGCGCCTGCTTGGCGCCGAGGTGCGTGCAGTAACCAGCGGCAGCCAGACTCTCAAGGATGCGATCAATGCCGCAATTCGCGATTGGGTCACCAACGTACGCTCAACCTACTATTTGCTGGGTTCGGCCCTCGGGCCGCACCCGTACCCGTCCATGGTGCGTGATTTCCAGGCGGTGATCGGGCGCGAGGCGCGTCGCCAGGTTCTTGAGCAGGTCGGTCGCTTGCCTGACCTGTGCCTGGCTTGTGTCGGGGGCGGTTCAAACGCAATCGGCTTGTTCGATGCCTTTCGGGGTGACCCGCAGGTGCGCCTGGTGGGCGTCGAGGCTGGCGGCCAGGGATTGGCCTCTGGCAAACACGCTGCTCGTTTCGGAGATCCCCGCCTGGGGCGACCTGGCGTGCTCCACGGCGCCTACACCTACCTCCTCCAGAATGACGATGGCCAGGTTGCAGAGACGCATTCGATCTCTGCCGGGCTGGACTATCCGGCGGTCGGGCCGGAGCATGCTTACCTGCGTGAGATCGGTCGCGCAGAGTACACCGCCATCGAAGACGACCAGGCTCTGGCGGGATTCCAGCTCCTGGCGCACAGCGAGGGCATCCTGCCAGCGCTCGAGTCCGCTCACGCCATCGCTGAGGCTGCCCGCCTGGCGCCGGCGTATCGCCCCGACCAGGTTCTGTTGGTCAACTTGTCTGGGCGGGGTGATAAAGACCTGGATAGTGTCGTCAATGCCCTGGATGCCAGGGAGAAAAACCACCGGGGTTCAGCATGAAATTTGGGATTGAGAACATTGCGCATAGTTTTGCAGCCGCTCGCCAGCAGGAGCGAGCTGCCCTGATGCCGTATTACCCGGTTGGTTATCCCAGCCTGGCCACCTCGCTAGAGGTGCTGGTTACACTAGCCGAAGTCGGCGCAGACTTGATCGAGCTTGGGGTGCCATTTTCGGACCCTCTGGCCGATGGCCCGACCATTCAAAAAGCCACCCAGATCGCTCTGGAACGCGGCTCCAGCCTGGCAGCCAGCCTGGAGCAGGCAGCAGCGCTGCGACAGCGCGGTGTAGTACTGCCAATTCTGCTGATGAGTTATTTCAATCCTCTCCTGGCCTATGGGTTACCCCGCCTGGTAGCCGAGGCGACTGCGATTGGGATTGATGGTTTGATTGTCCCTGACCTGCCTCCTGAAGAAGCCGGCGAATTGGCTTCCCTCTGCCAGGAGCAGGAACGGGCGCTGATCTTCTTCCTTGCGCCGACCTCCACACCAGAGCGCCTGGCGTCGATCCCGACCCAGGCAAGCGGTTTTCTCTACCTGGTATCGTTAACTGGGGTGACCGGGGCACGCCAGGCCCTACCCTATGACCTGCAGTCTTTCATCGCTCGAGCCCGCGCTCAAACCAGCCTGCCATTGGCAGTGGGTTTTGGGATTTCTACGCCTGCCCAGGCGGCTGCAGTGGGAAAGCTGGCTGATGGGGTAATCGTTGGTTCAGCCTTGATCGAAGCGGTCGAGTTAGCGAGTGATCCTTGTCAGGCAGCCCGGAATTACGTGCAGTCCCTTCGCCAGGCCCTGGGCGCATAAAAATCCACCAAAAAAGCCTGCTTTGCGACCCAAAACAGGAGTGCTTTGTGGTTTAATCCTGGCATGCCGGACGCATTCTACCAGCTCGGTTTGATTGGCTACCCGCTCGGACACAGCCGCTCGCCGGCCATCCACGCTGCCGCGTTGGCTGCCGCCGGCCTGGCTGGCGAGTACCGCCTGTACCCGGTCCCACCGCTGCCGGAGGGAGAAGCGGCCTTGCGCCAGGTGGTTGGTCGTCTGCGCAGCGGAGAGCTGGATGGTTTGAACGTGACCATCCCCCACAAGCAGGCCATCCTGCCGCTGCTGGATGAATATTCCCCGGCCGTGGCGCAAATTGGCGCCGCCAATACACTCTATCGCCAGGGCGACCGGCTGGTCGGGGAGAACACCGACGCGCCCGGTTTCCTGGCCGACTTGTACCGGCTGTCGCCGGAGCTGTCTGGTGGTCCGAAGACCGCCCTGGTGCTGGGGGCGGGCGGCTCGGCCCGGGCTGTGGTCTACGCCCTGCGCCGGGCCGGCTTTACCATCTGGCTGGCGGCCCGGCGCCTCTCCCAGGCCGAGCAAATCGCTTCCCAAAGCGCCCTCGCCAGGCCAAGTCCCCCCGCCATCCAGGCGATTTTGCTTGAGGCGGCTTCGATCCAGGCGGTCGTATCCCGCAGCCAGCCGCCCATCGCCCTGATCGTCAACACCACCCCACTGGGCATGGCTCCGGCAATCGACGCCAGCCCCTGGCCACATGGGATTGATTTTCCGGCCGGAGCAGTCCTATACGATCTGGTCTACAATCCTTCGCAAACTCGCCTGGTCCACCAGGCCAGCCAGGCCGGGTTGCGCGCCTTCCATGGCCTGGGCATGCTCGTGGAGCAGGCCGCCCTGGCCTTCGAAATCTGGACTGGCCGCCGGGTACCCCGGGCAGCCTTATTTGCCAGCCTGGAAGCCAGCCCTGGAATGGAGACAGCATGATCACACCCGCCCGGCGGATGGAAACCTTCACCCCGCATTTCTTCGCCAGCTTGAACGCCCGGATTGCCCAAATGACCGCCGCCGGCCTGGATGTCATCCGCCTGGACGAAGGCGCGCCAGACTTGCCGCCGGCGCGGTTCATCATCCAGGAATTATCCGCAACCGCCGCCCGTCCCGATGTCCACGGCTACCAACCACACCGCGGCCCGGCATTCTTGCGCCAGGCCTGGGCGGCGATGTACCGCCGCCTGTACGGGCTCGAGCTCGACCCGGAGCGAGAAATTATCCCTTTGCTCGGCTCTAAAGAGGGCATCTTTCACCTGCTCCAGGCCCTGGTGGATCCCGGCGACCTGGTCCTGGTTCCCGATCCAGGCTACATTACCTACGCACGCGGGGTGCAGTTTGCCGGCGGACAGGTCAGCTATTTTTCGCTCCTGCCCGAGCGCGGCTGGCTGCCCGACCTTTCCACCATTCCACCCGACCTGGCTCGCCGGGCCAGGCTGCTCTGGTTGAACTATCCCAATAACCCCACTGCAGGGACAGCGGACCTGGCCTTCTTCGAGCAGGCGGTGGCTTTCGCCCGCCAGTACGATTTGCTGCTCTGCCATGACGCTGCTTACGCCCAGGTGACCTTCAACGGCCGTCCGGCGCCCAGCCCGCTCCAGGTCCCTGGCGCGCAAGAGGTGGTGGTGGAATTCAACACCCTCTCCAAGTCGCACAATATGGCTGGCTGGCGGGTCGGCGCAGCGCTGGGCAACCCCGAGGCGCTCCGACTGCTCTTCAATCTCAAGACGAACGCCGACAGCAGCCACTTTTTCCCCATCCTGCAGGCGGCTGCCGTGGCAATGACCGGCGACCAGGCCTGGCTGGCTGAGCGTAACGCAATCTATGCCCAGCGGCGGGAGCGGATAGTCTCCTCCCTGAGCCAGATAGGCTTGCCCGCCCGCCTGCCGGCCGGCTCGCTGTATGTTTGGAGCCCGATCCCGCCCGGCTGGCGTTCGGAGGCGTTTGTTTCCGCTCTCCTCGAACAAGCTCAGGTCAGCTTCACCCCCGGCACGCTGTTTGGCCAGGGCGGCGAAGGCTACATCCGGATTTCGTTTACCGCCCCGCTTGAGCGGGTCGAGGAAGCCATGCAGCGCCTGGCTCGCTTTCTACGCGGAGTATAATAGACTAAAATGCCGCTTCGTTTCCTAACTGCTGGTGAATCGCACGGACCCGCCCTGGTGGCCATCCTGGAAGGCCTGCCCGCCGGGCTGGAAGTCACGCCTGAGCAAATCGATCGCGAGCTGGCTCGCCGCCAGCAGGGCTATGGCGCCGGCCCGCGCATGAAGCTCGAGCGCGACCACGCCCAGCTCCTGGCCGGGGTGATGGAAAGCCGCACCACCGGCGCGCCGGTCGCTTTACTGATCGAGAACCTGGACCATGTCCGCTGGAAGGGTCGCACGGTGGCTGCCTACACTGCTCCTCGCCCGGGGCATGTCGACCTGGCCGGCGCGGTCAAGTATGGCTATGATGACCTCCGCCCGGCCCTGGAGCGCGCTTCGGCCCGGGAGACCGCTGCCCGGGTGGCCGTCGGGGCGTTGTGTAAAGCTTTCTTAGCTGAATTTAGCATCCAGGTCGGCGGTTACGTCGTCTCGATTGGCGCCGTCACCGCCGAGCTGGCCGGGATCGATTATCCCCAGCGCTTCTTGCAGGCTGAAAGCAGCGATGTGCGTTGCCCCGACCCGACTTCGGCGGTCGAAATGCAAGCCGCCATCCGCCAGGTGATGGCGGATAAAGACACCCTGGGTGGGGTGGTCGAGGTGGTTGCACTGAATCTGCCGGTTGGCCTGGGTTCGCACGTCCACTGGGACCGCCGGCTGGAGGCCCGGCTGGGGGCGGCGATTTTGAGCGTTCCGGCGATCAAAGGGGTTGAGATCGGTCTCGCGTTTGATAACGCCTGCCTGCCCGGCACGCAAGTTCACGATCCGATTCGCTTACAGGGCGAGGCTTTGGTCCGCCCGACCGCCCGTTCGGGCGGCACCGAGGGCGGCCTGACTACCGGCCAACCGCTGGTGGTGCGGGCGGCGATGAAGCCGATCGCCACCACGCTCAACCCGCAGCCGACGGTCGACCTGGCCAGCGGGCAGGAGACGCTGACGACCTACGAGCGCTCCGATTTTTGCCCTGTCCCGCGTGCTGTGCCGATCCTGGAAGCGATGATGGCCTATATCCTGGCCGATGCCCTGCTGGAAAAGTTGGGCGGCGACTCGCTCGACGAAATGCGGCCGCGCTTCGCTGCCTTGCGCCAGGCGCGCCTCTCCGATTTGACTTGGAGCGGGCACGAGCGCTTGTTTTGGCCAGCTGATGAGTGAAACCGGCGAGCAGATCTATTTATATGGCCCTTCGGGCAGTGGTAAAACCAGCCTGGGCCGCCTGCTGGCCACCCGGTTGGAGCGGCCCTACCTCGACCTGGACCAGCAGATTGAATCCCAGGCGGGTCGCTCAATCCCCGAAATGTTCTCCCATGAAGGCGAATCCGGCTTTCGTGCTCGTGAACGGGCTGCCCTGGCCGAGGCGGTATCTAGCCGGCCAGGGGTGATCGCCCTGGGCGGCGGCGCGCTGCTGGAGGCGGAGAACCGCCGCCTGGCAGAGAGCACCGGCCGGGTGGTCTGCCTGACTGCCGGCCTGGAGACGCTAGTCGAGCGCCTGAGCGCCGACCCTTCTCAGCGTCCACTGCTGGCTGGGTCCGGGTCGCCTGCCGAGCTCTTGCGCCAGCGCTTGAAAGAGTTGTTGGCGCGCCGGGAGGCGCACTATGCCTCCTTCTCAATCCAAATCGATACCAGCCAGCGCACGCTCGAGCAGGTCGCCTGGGAGCTGCAAGCACGCCTGGGGGATTTTCATATCACCGGCATGGGCCGGTCATACGATGCCCTGGTCCGGCCGGGCGGCCTTAACCGCCTGGGCGAGCTGCTCCGGGTGCGTGGCCTGGCCGGGCCGTTGGTGTTGGTGAGCGATTCAAACGTCACCCCGCTGTACGCCAGCGGGGCGCTCACCTCGCTTTCCGTCGCCGGGTTCGCGGTTCATTCGATCGATCTTCCGGCTGGCGAGCAGCACAAGACCATCGCCAGCGTGGAGCGGCTGTGGAGCGGCTTCCTGGAAGCCGGGCTGGATCGTTCCAGCGCGGTCCTGGCCCTGGGTGGTGGGGTGATCGGTGACCTGGCTGGCTTTGCCGCCGCGACTTACCTGCGTGGGGTGCGCTGGGTCGGCCTGCCATCCAGCCTGCTGGCGATGGTGGATGCCAGCCTGGGCGGTAAGACCGGCGCCGACCTGCCACAGGGCAAGAACCTGGTCGGTGCGTTCCACCCCCCGGCCCTGGTCCTGGCCGATCCAAACCTGCTCCAGAGTCTGCCGGTTGGCGAGCTACGCAGCGGGCTGGCCGAGGTCGTCAAGCATGGCGTGATCGGCGAT
>CAZAGA010000127.1:2769-8927 GCA_964484335.1 uncultured Anaerolineaceae bacterium | reverse complement strand
GAGGCTCTTCTGGCCACGGGAGGGATGTATGCCCAATCCTGGAAAACCCAACTCCAACATAACCATTAAATCTATGAATCCCCAACAAAAAACCGGGGGTGCGAACCACTTCGCACCCCCGGTTTTTTGTTGGGGATTAATTTAATACCCGGCCAACAAGGTAATTAAGCGCTGTTTTACCTCCGGCCATTCGTCGTCCAGGATGCTGTAAAAAAAGGAATCGCGCTCGACCCCAGATGGCGTGATTAAGTGCTTGCGAAGCACACCTTCCTTTTGTGCGCCAATCCGCTCGATGGCGCGCTGCGAGCGGAGATTTCGCCCATCCGTCTTGAATTGGACCCGAATGCAGCCCAGGTGCTCAAAGGCATGTTCCAGGAGCAGGTACTTGGCCTCGGTATTCACGGCAGTGCGCTGAAACTGCGGCGCATACCAGGTTCCTCCAATTTCTAAACCACGATGCTGGGGGCGAATCTCCAGGTAGCGCGTGGCGCCAATCGCTCGACCTGTCTCCTGGTGAAGGACAGCAAACGGCAGATCCGTGCCGCGGCTTTGAAAATCGAGAAGCATGTCTACCCAGGCTGCCATCGCAGCAATCCCGCGCATCTCGCCATAGAGCATAAATTCCCAGATGGCTGGATCCTGGCCGGCCAAGGCTAAGTCTGGAACATGTTGCCGGCTAAGTGGCTCAAGACGGATCACTCGGCCAACCAGGGTGACTGGCTCGACAACCAAGCAAGTTGTTTGTTCATTCATGGTTATTTCCGCAAGCAGGTCTATAATGCGGAGAATATTGTATCTTGCCTGGCGGACCTGGGCAAGGAGGGAACTACGCCAGTTGGGGGTAATTACGATATAATTCCGCACAAACGATCTAATAAAGCACTTCTAGCAAGGCAATCTCATTCTCAGACAAGGTTGCCGGAGTATTCTTGGGTTTTGGAGTTCTTCCATGGAAATCGGACTGGTTCAGCGAATTAATATCGACGATGAAATGCAGCAAGCATACCTGGATTACGCAATGAGCGTAATCGTTGCCCGCGCCCTGCCCGATGCGCGCGATGGCTTAAAGCCGGTCCACCGGCGCATTCTGTATGCCATGCACGATATGGGCCTGAGGCCAGATTCCCCCTACAAGAAATCGGCCAGAATCGTCGGAGAAGTGCTCGGTAAATACCACCCACACGGCGATATGGCGGTTTACGAAGCCATGGCGCGGATGGCGCAAGATTTTTCGATGCGCTACCGGTTAGTGGATGGACAGGGCAACTTCGGCAGCGTGGATGGTGACGCGCCGGCGGCAATGCGCTACACCGAAGCGCGCCTGGCCGCGGCAGCCAGCCAGATGCTGGCGGATATCCAGAAAAACACGGTCGATTTCGAGCCGAACTTTGACGGCACACTGAACGAGCCGCGCGTGCTACCCAGCATGGTGCCGAACCTGCTGGTTAACGGCGCGACCGGAATCGCGGTGGGCATGGCGACCAGCATCCCACCGCATAACCTGGGTGAGGTCGTCGATGCAATCCACTACATGCTCGAGAAATGGGAAAAGCTGGATGATATCAGCGTTGAGGACCTGATGGCCTTTGTGCAGGGGCCGGATTTTCCAACCGGGGGGATTATCATCCATGAAGAAGAGAGCGACGGGCTGATCAGCGCCTACAGCACCGGGCGAGGGAGGGTGACCCTGCAAGCCAGCGCGCACCTGGAGGAGATGGAGCGCGGCCGGAACCGGATCATCATCACCGAGCTGCCCTACATGACCAACAAATCCTCGCTGATTGAGCGAATTGCCAGCCTGGTGCGGGAAGCGAAACTGGAGGGGATTGCTGATCTGCGGGATGAATCGGATCGCCAAGGAATGCGGATTGTGATCGAGCTGACCAAGACCGCTGACCCGCAGGCTGTTTTGAGCGAACTGTATAAAAGCACCCCCATGCAGACAACGATCAGCATGATTATGCTTGCGCTGGTAGATGGCGAGCCACGCCACCTGAGCCTAAAGCAGGCGCTGCGGGTGTTTATCGAACACCGCCTGGAAATTGTCCGCCGGAGAAGCGAATTTGACCTGGAGAAAGCCCGCCAGCGCGCACATATCTTAGAGGGGCTGCTGGTCGCACTGCGTAATCTGGACGAGATCATTGCCATGATCCGGAAATCGCCCGACGCCGAGACTGCCCGCGATCGGCTGATGAAACGATTTAAACTCAGCCAGATCCAAGCCCAAGCAATCCTGGATATGCCACTCCGCCGCCTGGCCGCGCTGGAGCGAAAGAAGATTGAAGAAGAGTACAAAGAAGTCCAAGCGCTGATCAAGGAATTGGAACTGCTATTGCGCTCGCCAAAGAAAATGCGCCAGGTGATCGACCAGGAACTTCAGGATGTGAAAGAAACCTTCGGCGACCGGCGGCGGACGCATATTGCCCAGGTGAAAGCCGGAGCCGCAAAGATCACTTTGCTAACTGCTTCGGACCTGAAACCCGAAAAGAATGTTTGGGTTTCCGTAACTGCAGATGGCCTGATTGCCCGCAGCCTGGAGGAAAAACCACCCAAATTAAGCGGGGCTGAAGCACCACGCTGGATCATCCGGGCCAATACCCGCGGCACGCTTTACCTGGTTACCGAGCAAGGAGAAGCCGCGGCAATTCCAGTACATTCCTTGCCAGAAGCAGAAAGCCCACAGGGCGGCTCGCCAGTGCGCAAAGTCTCGCCAATCAAGGAAGGCCAATCGCTGGCAGCGCTTTTTGCCCTGCCGCCGAAAGAGCGGGAGGCTGAGAGCAGCGAGGAGGGTTATATCCTGACGGCTACTCGCCAGGGTATGATTAAGAAATCCGCCCTGTCAGAATTGCCAGGCGCTTCGGCGTCTACATTCACACTGGCGCGCGTCAACCCAGGCGACAGCCTGGGCTGGATAGCAAAGACCAGTGGGAGAGACGAGCTTGTCCTGGTCAGTGCCTCCGGCATGTCGATAAGGTTTAATGAAGATGACGTACGCCCGATGGGGTTGGTAGCCGCTGGCGTATTGGGAATTAAACTGCAAGCCAATGATGAACTGGCCGGAGCGCTGGCTCTGAGCAGCGCCGATAGCAGTTGGGAAGTATTCCTGCTGGCGAGTGATGGCAGCGCGAAACGGACGCTGCTGGATCAATTCTCACTCCAGGCACGCTATGGCCAGGGGCTGATTGCCTGGAAGCTGCCGGTTGGCGTCCGGGTAATCGGCGCGGCTGCTGGGAAAGGCGCACTGAGCCTGATCGCATTCCCGGCCCGAGGCGTGGCAAAATTCATCCGCACCACAGACGCCCCTTTAATGAATCGCAGCGCGCGCGGCCAACTCCTGGCGGAGCTGAAGGGCGGATCTCCGCTTCAAGCAATTTGCCTAGTGGAGACCCTGACGCCCGAGATAAAGGCCAAGCCAAAATCTGCACCAAAAGCCGGCTCAGAGACGCCTGCCAAAACTATATCGAAGAGCATGCCCAAGGCAGAGACCAAACCAGCGGTAAAAGCGCCTTTAAAACCAGCCGCTAAAGACAGTGCAGCAACGCCCACCGGGACAGCCAGCAAGAGCCCGGCAAAAGCGGAAACCAAGCCAGCAGCGAAAACGGCCACGAAACCTGCAGTTAAAAACGAACCACCTGCGCCCACCGGGACCGCCAGAAAGAGCCCGGACAAAGCGGAAACCAAGCCGGCAGTGAAAGCAGCCACGAAACCTGCCGCTAAAAACGAAACGCCAGCACCCGCGAAAACCACTGAGAAGAGTACAGCTAAGGCAGAGACCAAGCCGGCGGGAAAAACTAGCTCATCCTCCACGGCAACGGCTGGTAGCAAGACGAGAGCCAAACCAGGAGCCGAGCCAGCCGGAAAAACGGCTCCAAAGACGCCTACCAAAAGCAGTCCTGGCTCAAAAGTCAAGACGACAAAGGCAGGAACGGCTTCCAAAACCGCCTCGAACAAGCCGGTCAAATCGGGCACCGAAACCCTGCCCCTGCCGGGACTAGACAGCGGGGAGCAAACCAAACCGGCGGTGAAGAAACCCACCGCCGGGAAGACAACCCCAGCCCCTAAAAAGCCAGCCGCCAAGAAACCTGGAGCTTAGTTCACACTGTATACGGAATAGTGGTAGGCGATCTTATTATTGACCAAGCCAATCGTGTCGCTGCCGTTCTGCACGCTACCGAGTTGGGATTTGGCCGTCCAGGTCAGGTGGCGGACGCTGCCCTTGCCCGAATAGCTGGTCAGGGTGAAGACACCCTGTGGCAGCACCTGGCGTAACAGGGTGTCGTAATAAGCGCGGATGCCCTGGATACCGTGGATTGCCTGGGCATCGGTGACATGCACAGCTTCGGGCAGGTAGAGTTGGGCAATCGGATCGACCTTGCGCTGGTTTAGGGCGGCGATATATTGTTGGGAGATATCCTGGCCAACGCTGACTCCACTTGACCAATCAAAAGCAGCATAAACATTCCACAATTCGGGCAGGTAGCGGCGCGCCTTTGACCATTCCCAGAAATTTACGCCTTCCATATTTAACTCGCGTGAAGTAACGACAAATTCATTAATTTCTTCCGGCGTCGGCTGCCAGCTTCCCTGGCGAAACATGGCACCGGTCGGGATGATCGGCCGGAAAGGGACCATTTTTTGGAACATCTGCAAGCTGCGCCGAATCTGGTCGCCCGGGTTGCGGGCATTGATCCAGTAAACCTGGGGCAGGTTAAAATCACACTTACTTAAAAACTCGGTCCAAGGCAGGCGCGGATGGAGGGATGGGAAGCGATAGGAGCTTAACCCAATCGGCAAAGATTGTAAACCGGCGCGCAAGCGATCCATGAATAAACGGGCAGCGCGGTGCTGCTCTTTGTACTCGACTTCAGCATCGATGACATAGCCATCCAGGCCGAGCTGCTCGACCCGGCCGATGGCCCGGTCAGCTTCAGTCTTCGGATCATAACCATAGATATAATGCCAGCCAAAGACCGGGATCTTGCGCGCCTTGAGCGCTTTGGTCAGTTTTTCTGCCAGGTCTTCGCCAGTTTTGGCGTCGATGTTGTAGTTGAAATTGCCATCCGCCACTTTCACCAGGACATGGGTGAAACCAGCCGCCTGGGCCAGGCTGGCAATGGCCTCGACATCGCCATTTTCACAAGCTTGAATTCGCCAAACAAAAATCCCCTTGCCCTTTAATGACATTGCATCTCTCCTAAGGTCCCAAAAAGTCGATTGCGCTTTCTGAGAAGGAGAGATGCAATTTTTGGGCCAAACAACTGCTTGAGATTGAATGGATCGTTTATTGTTTTCAAATCTCGGCTTCCCAAGATTTGAAAACAACAAACGATTCATCTCAGGGGATATTTTGGGCTTTCCGGATCAGCTTACGAATAGCGGTCATATCCGGCAACAGGACCATCGCGCCAGCCGGGGTGATGTAATCGGAGACCATCTTGGGACCGATGTAATAGCTATTCACCTCGCCGCCGCTGGCCAGCTTCAGAATGAGTGGCGCCAGGGGCAGGACATCGCCCAGGCTCAGATCGGTAGTGACCATATCTTTGTAGATATCATACAGCTCGGGTATCCGCCCCAGGTTATCCAGGGTGATGACTTCCTTCATAATCGCGCGCAGGACTTCCTGCTGGCGGCGGTTCCGGGCGAAATCATTGGAAGTCTTGCGCGAACGGACATACCAGAGCAGCATATCGGCGTCCATATGAACTGTGCCAGATGGAACGGTCGTCCAATAGCCTTCGCGGTAATCCGACAGCTCCTGCTCGACATCCACTTCGAGGCCCTCCAGCTCATCAACGAATTGCTTGAAGTTGAAAAAGTTGATCAGGACATAATGATCGGGGCGAATCCCAAAATTCTCTTTGAAGGTCTGGGCAACCAGCTCAATGCCGCCATAGACATAGGCCGTATTAATCCGGTCCTGGCCATGACCGGGGATCTCGATAAAAAGATCGCGGGGGAAGGAGGTCAGGTTGAGGGTGCCAAGCTCTTTGTTCAGGGTTGCCAAGATGATTGTATCGGTGCGGTATTTCTTGCCCTTCTGCCAGGGGCGCTGGTCGGTGCCCAGGAGCAGGATGTTCACCTGTCCAGGGAGCTGTTCGAGCTGTTCTGGCGCCAGGTAAGCATCCACCACCGAAGTGGGAGTGGGCGCGGGGGTC
>CAZAGA010000127.1:0-2759 GCA_964484335.1 uncultured Anaerolineaceae bacterium | reverse complement strand
TTTTTGTTTTTGGGGCGCATTTTAACAAACACCCACCTCTGTGGGTGTGGGGGGGGGGTGGGGGTTTGGGGGGGTATGCAGCGCGGGGGTGGGCGGGATCGGCCGGAAAGGCGTCGGGGTCGGAGTGGCATCGGCCGGCGGCTGGTAGATTGCCTGGGTTGGCTCCGCCTGCGCCAGGACCGAGAATTGGGCGCCCACCAGGCCGGGAGAAGCACAACCGGCCAACAGGCTGAGGAGCACGAGAACCAATAAGGATCGAGAAGCGGGTTTGGTCATAAATTTCCCTGGATCAACTGGAATAAGAAAGCAAAATAGCGAAGCAAGGGTGATACCCAGGACTGAAACCAAGCGGAAGCATAGATGGCCAGGTAGCCGGGCAAGAAGGCCTCCGGTGAAGTATCGCCAGTCGGCTCGGGATCCGGGACCTGAGTCGGGCTCTCGGTTGGGGAGTCGGGGGGAACATCCGACGGTTCAGGCGCTGGCTCTTGGGTCGGCTCTTCAGTGGGTTCTTCAGTCGGCTCTTCAGTGGGTTCTTCGGTCGGTTCCTCAGTGGGTTCTTCGGTCGGTTCTTCAGTCGGCTCAATCGTCGGTACTTCAGTGGGCTCGATGGTCGGCTCTTCAGTCGGCTCCTCGGTGGGTTCCGGGGTTGGTTCCTCCGTGGGAATATCGGTAGGGTCGATCGTCGGGTAGCTGGTGGGCTCCACCGTCGGCGGCGGAGTGGGCTGGCTGGTAGGCCGAGGCGTGGCGTAGGGCAGAGTTGGATACAGGGTGGGCGCGTGCGTGGCAGGCAGTGGAGTAGCAGAAGGCTTCTTGACCAGCCCAGAGGCGGCCTGCCCGGCGGGCTGGGAGGGCACATATAGCGCCTGGCCGGTGCGGATCACATTCGAGCTACCCAGGCAGTTGGCCTGCCTCAGCTCGGCGACCGAAACACCGGTGGAAAGGGCGATCTGGTACAGGGTATCGCCCCATTGGACGGTATAGACCGTCCACCAGGAAGGCGGCCCGCAGCGGGCAGATTGGGATTGCTTCTTGGCAGGCGCCGAAACAGGCTGGTTGACCGACAGGTTATCGGGGGCCAGGGCCAGTCGATCGCTGGGCGGCAGGCTGACCGTCGTGCCAGGCATCAACTGGCTGACCTGGGCATCCAGGCAGTTATAGCGGGCGAATTCAATCAGGCTGATCCCAAAGCGCGCCGCCAGGCTGGCAGGGGTATCATCTGGCATCACGACGTAGATTTGCCAACCGGCTGGAACCGGGCAGGAAGAGGAAGGTACACTGGCCAGGCTTTCTTCCGGCAAGGCCAGGATTTGCTCGACCGCCAGGGCCAGGTTCTCAAGCGGCTGCTCTGCCGCCTGCGCGGAGCGGGCATCGGGCAAGAATGGCATTCCAAATTCCATCACCTGGAGCGGGATGCCAGCCAGCGGCGCGCCGTTTTCGACCATCGCCAGGGTTAAAGACCCGACGACAATGATCGCCGAAACCAGCGCAAAAAGAAAACCAAAACCGACTTGCTTACGCGCCATTACCCTGGTTACCTTTATCCGAATCACCCGCTGCCGCTGGCGAACCCTCCGGCTTGTGCTGCAGGAGAGAGACCAGCTCGATTAATTTCGTGCGATCATTCTCAACCCGAGCGGCCTGGTCTTGCAGCGCTTGAAGCGCCTGGCGAGACTGGGCCAACTCAGCTTGAATCTGATTCATTTGTTGATTCCGTTGCAAGATCTGCGCCAGTGGCTCAGCGATGCGGGTCAAATACGCCTGGTCTTGCTGGCTCCAGCGGCGGCCAGAGAATGGCGCCAGCATCACGACCTGCAAGACCGGCTGTCCCTGGGCGGCTACCGGGACAGAAAGCAGCGCACCGCTGCGCTGCAGGGATAGCTTTTGGGCCAGGGCACGCAAATCGGGGACAGTGCTGTTGCCGGGTAAGCGTAAGACCCGCCCTTGTTGAAAGGCCAGGCTGGTGACCGGCAGGCTGCCAGAATCAAAGACCAGGTCGGGCAGAGCGAGCTTGTGGATCAAATCATAGCCATAGCGGGCAACCACCTGCCCATCTGCATCAGGCGGCCATAAGAACAGGCAGATATCCGCCTGGAGCTGGCGTGCGAGGGCAGCCGGCAGCTGCTCGCCGGCCTGGCGCGGGTCGTCAGCGGCGACCCAACTCAACACCAGGCTGTGGATGGCGCCCTCCGTCCGGTCGGCTGGGGTTCCAATCCCTGGCTCGGACGACGAGGGCAGCGAGACAACCGGAGTAGCTTCCAACGGGGCGGAGCGAAACGGCAGCGCCAGTAAGAGCGGGAAGGCCATCATTTGCGCCAGGCGGACTGAGCCGGGGTAATCGCCGCTGATCGGGATCAGCAAGTGAAGCAGGTGACCAGCGCCTAGCAGCAGGAACATTCCAAACCCGGTTGGCCAGGCAGGTGGGCGGCGCGCCAGGAGCAGCAGAGCGGAGCTGAATGCCATCGCCAGTCCGAGAACCTGGACATAGGTATCGAGGGTCGAACGATTGAAAGCCTGCTCGGCTGCCAGGCCGAAGCCGCTCGAGATGCTGAAGGCCGTGCCGAGGATTAGGAAGATCGCCAGGCTGGCATAGGCCCAATCAGCCAACCGGCCAGCGGATGGGGAAATCCACAGCCAGGCCAGCAGGAGTAAACTGAGCAAGTCCACGCTGCGCTCAAGCGCTGGTAGCAGGCGGGCACCATTGACAGCCTGCTGCCAGGCCAGGCTGGCAGCAAAAAACAGCAATAAGCGTAAAGCCAGCA
>CAZAGA010000126.1:7157-9060 GCA_964484335.1 uncultured Anaerolineaceae bacterium | reverse complement strand
TGGATGGGGAGATTCATTTCTATACCCCCGGCAAGGATATGGCTTCCCTGGATATGGATTTCCTGGTTCACGAGGCTGCAATTGTTGACCTGAGCGACATTTGTGGGGATTACGACGTCTATACCAGCCAGATGATCGAAGAGCGCGTCGAAGTCAAAGAAGGCGACATTTTGATCATCCACACCGGTTATCACCACTTTGGCTGGGATATGCCAACGGCGAATGAGATTCGCTATATGGTCATGCACCCTGGCCCGGACCGTGAATTTGCGGATTGGGCCAAAGCCAAGAAGTTGCGCTGGATTGGAGTGGATTGTGGCAGCGCGGATCACCCGATGAATACGATCATTCGGGATTGGATGCCGCGCCAGGCGCGCCAGGCAGAGAAAGTATTCACGAAAAAATTTGGGAAGTCGCTGGCCGAGTATTTTGATGACAGCAAATACCAGCTCATGCATATTGAGATGTTTCCATATGGGATTATCCATGCCGAATGCATTGGTGGAGATATCGACCTGCTGGTCAACCGGCGGGCGACGGTGGGATTCTTCCCATGGCGCTTCGTGGATGGCGAATCCAGCATTGGTCGCTGCGTGGCGGTGGTCGATGACGATGAGTACCAGGAGCTGATGGCTAAAAAAGCAGAGTTGACGAAGACAAAGTTTGGCGATGCCTGCAACATGGCGCACGTCGAGTCGATCAACCGGCTCAGCGCGGCAAACCTGGGGTAATCGGGCAGATTGGAATCTGGGTTTTGATTTAAAGGATTTGGAGGTAAATCAATGGCAGTCGATATGGAATTGGAAAAGGTTTTGCGGCCGCACCAATACCCAATGCCGCCTTACCCGCCCAAGGTGATTATCCTGGCGAATGGAAAGAAGATGGTCGTGCGACAAGCATCGCGTGAGGATGTGCCTGCCATCTTGAAGTCAGTCCACCCGTGCCTGTTCATCGAGCGTGATTACTACGACATCGTCAGTGCGCGCTTATATGGCGAGCTATTGGCCTGGTATCGTCACCGGGTGAAAAGTGAATATTGCCTGATGGGCCAGGTCGATGGCTACCTGGTGGGGGTAGTTAACGGCCGGATGGAAACCGAAAAGGTTGGGATGAGCTACCATACCCTGGCGATCGACCGTGGCTTGCGAATTGGATCGCACCTGTTTGCCGCCAAGATGGAATATCACCTGGAATACTTGGGACAGGAAGAGGTTCTGATCGTGGCCGAGAGCCCGATCGGTTTCCGGCGCTGGATGATTGAATACCCGCTAGAAGAGACCAGGATCCCCCATGAGTTGGGTGGTGGGGATTCGTGGCGGTTGACCCGGGCAATTTATGAGAAAGCCAAGCCACGCCTGGTGGTCGGCGAGCGCCCGGTCCCAGATGACCTGATGGAAGAAGCGAAGCGCGAAATCCTGTTCGCGGATGATGATACGATCCGCGAGCGCATCGCTGGATTGAAAGGACGGTAAGCGATGAGAGACGTAGCTGTAATTGGGGCTGGGATCATTCCTTTTGGCCGGCGGGATGAAGACAGCCTGATGGATATGCTCTCCTGGGCTGGCTTAAAAGCGCTCGATGATGCCGGGCTAGGCGACAAGACGGTAGACGCCTTGTATGTTGCCAATATGGGATCGGGCATTCTTCAGCATCAAACTGGCCTGGCCAGCGCCCTTGTGGACCGGTTGAGCTTGTTGCCTGCGGCGGCCGATTCGATTGAAAATGGGCCCGCTTCTGGGGCATCGGCGATCAAAAACGGGCTGTTGGCAGTTGCTTCGGGTTATTACGACCTGGTCCTGGTGGTAGGCGGCGAGAAAATGCGCGAAGTCACCGGCTGGCGGGCAACGGATTTCGTCGCCAGCATGACCCACCCGGCGGCGGAATATCCCTACGGGATCACCCT
>CAZAGA010000126.1:0-7057 GCA_964484335.1 uncultured Anaerolineaceae bacterium | reverse complement strand
ATTTCGTCGCCAGCATGACCCACCCGGCGGCGGAATATCCCTACGGGATCACCCTGCCGGGGATGGCAGGTATGTTTACTCGCCTATATATGGAGAAATATGGCGTAACGCGTGAGATGCTGATTGCAGTGGCCCTGAAAAACCAGGAGATGGGCACGCACAATCCATATGCCCATGTGGAGATGGCGTTGAGCAGGGAAGGCATCTTTGAGAGCCGAGACGCGATCGTCAACAACCCACCGGCGGCAGATCCGTTGCACCTGTACGATAACTGCCCGGTCAGCGACGGAGCGGCAGCGGTCGTGCTCTGCCCGTTGGAGATGGCCAAACAATTCAACAAGACCCCGGTCTGGATTGCTGGTTTTGGCCAGGCGACCGACACGCATACCCTGCAGGAGCGTGAAGACCCAACCGATTTGAAAGCAGTTACACTGGCGGCGCAGCAAGCTTTTGAGCGGGCCAAGCTCAAACCTGGGGACATCCATGTCGCCGAATTACATGATGCCTTCACGATCCTGGAGATTGCGGAAAGCGAACATGTTGGTTTCTTCAAGAAGGGCGAGGGCGGGAAAGCCGCCCTGGCTGGGAAGACTCGCCTGGGTGGGCAAATTCCTATCAATGTCTCTGGCGGGTTGAAAGCGCGCGGTCATCCGGTCGGCGCGACCGGCGTGGCCCAGGTGGTGGATATCGTCTTCCAGCTTCGTCATGAGCTCCCGAAAGAGCGCCAAGTTAAGAATGCTCAGAACGGCCTGACGGTCAATTTCGGCGGCTTTGGCAATAACGTTCTTTCATTTGTACTGCGGAGGGTAGAAGCATGAAACGCGAAATCGCGATCGTTGCCTACAAATGCAAACAGTGCGGCAAGCTACACTACCCCTTCCACGAGCGTTGCCTGGCCTGTAAGAGCCGTGAATTTGAAAAGGTTAAACCGGAAGGGAATGTCCGCCTGCTGACCTTTACCCGGATTTACAACCTTCCGTGGGGATTTGACGTTCGCTACTTAATTATCGGGGTGGGCGAGTTTGAGAACGGTGTGCGCGCGATGGGCCGGATTAACGTTGATGAGAACTATCCGCTAGAAACCGGGATGGTGATGAAGCCGACCTGGGCGCCGGTGCGGGTCAAGTACGATGAAAATGTGTTTGGGTTAGTGTTTGAGAGATTTTAGCTCGTTCCAGGTAGGAATATTTGCATTTGTGGCAAGTTGAATCGGCCCAGTTCTACCTTAATTACTGCTGGATCGAGCGATCAGAAAATGTCTGTCGCCAATTCCGGGGTAAATAAAGAGGCTGTCCAAGGCTCATTTTCAGACGGCCTCTTTTGATTAGCTAGATTGGCACAGCGCAGGCGAGCCCTTGGATTAATATGGCAACCTAAAAGATTCCCCTACCTCGATGATCTGAGTCGTGCCAGAGCTTGCCAGCGCTTCTTGGACATCTGATCGATCGAAGTATTTTTTAAATGAAAGATCATCAGCCCAATCGAAGACCAAAAATACCTCGTTTGGATCATTGGCGCTGCGAAAGACCTCTACGCCTCGGGATCCATAAGCTTCACGAACTCCATCCATCTCCGTGACCATTTTCTTCCACGCCTCATAATCATGCAAGTTTCGCTGAACAAGGATTTTCATGGGATTCCCTTTCTCTCATATAGTAACGGGTGGCTGAACTCTCAGATATAGAATTATATCAGATAATATAGGTCTAATTTATAATTATATTTGGCTGCTATAAACATGTATAACGAGCGTTCTGGAAAGGAACTTCATCAATATTGCAGGTTTTGATGGAACGATCTTATTCCTGGCTGCGTCTATAGAATCAGGGATAAAATTATGGAGGGTGCGCTAATGCGCTATAGGAGGAACTTAGCATGCCGGAACAGAGTAAGATCAAGCTCCGTCGTTATTGGCCGTTAGGTTTGGCTGTAATAATCCTTTTTTGTGCTCTTGGATTTTTGCTTTGGTTCAAAAATCAGACACAAGGCTCGCCTCAAGTAGCCACAATAAATACTCCAACTAGCAAGGGAGATGCTCCAAGAATGAACGATTCTCTCTCGAAAACCTCAATATTATTGAGCTCCGGCCAGGCCCAGTCTGTGGCGATTCAGCAGCCGCCGCCATTGGCAACCGGCACACCGCTGACTGTGGAAGAAATCGAGCAAATTCTGAGCGGATTGCCGCCGCTGGAGACCCCACCGGCGGAACAGACCGAATTCCAGATGGCTGGAGAGCTGCTGCCCCCGCCGAGGCCCGGTGAGACTATCCAGGAACCGTTCCCGCCAGCAGAGCCAGCTGTCCAACCGACGCCGGTCCCATCTGGGCCTCTGGAAGTGCTGCGTTATGCCCCACAGGGCGAGATTCCTTTGGCTCCGTTTATTAGTGTTACCTTCAACCAGCCGATGACCGCTTTGGCGACTTTGGAAGAACTGGCCGTGCAAGATGTGCCGGTACAGATCGAGCCGGCCTTACCTGGTCGCTGGCGCTGGCAGGGCGCTCGAACGCTGACCTTTGAATACGAATCGGCCCTGATTGATCGCCTGCCCAAATCGACCGAATTCCGGGTCACCATCCCCGCCGGGACTCGCTCAGCGACCGGTGGGGTCCTGGTCGAAGCGGTCTCCTGGACTTTTCGTACCCCGCCGCCAGCGGTGTTAGAAAGCTACCCAGGGGACACTCCACAACCCCAAGATCCGCTATTCTTCATCGCCTTTGACCAGCGCATTGACCCCCAGGCGGTCCTGGGGACGATTCGAGTCTCCAGTCAAAACAAAGCGATCCCGCTTGAGCTAGCCTCGGAAGAGGCAATCCAGGCGGATGAGCGCGTCAGTCGCCTGGTTAAAGGTAACCCTGAAGGACGCTGGTTGGTTTTTCGTTCGACCCAGTTGCTACCCACCGATGCGACGGTCAATGTCATTATCGGTCCTGGGACGCCATCGACGGAAGGACCGCTGGTGACTGTTCAGGCCCAATCGTTCAGCTTTAGAACCTATGCGCCGTTGCGCGTGGTTGATCAAAGCTGCCCAAGTGTTCTTGATCGCTGCCAACCCCTGCAGCCGTTCTATATTCGGTTTAATAATCCGCTCGATGAGGCTTTACAGGATGAGCAAGTACTTGAAGAACTGGTCCAGATCGAGCCTGAACTGCCTGGATTGCAGTTAAATCTCTCCGGAGATAGCCTGTTCATCCAGGGGATGTCGAAAGGTCGGACGACCTATGAGGTTCGCCTGAGTGGCAGGTTGCGGGATGCTTTCGGCCAGATGCTCGGCAAGGATGTCGGGCTGAGCTTCCACGTTGGCCCGGCCGAGCCCGCTTTGTTCGGCTCGAACCAGGAGCTGGTCACGCTGGATCCAGTGGCGGAAAAAGCTGCCTACTCGGTATTTGTGGTTAATTATTCCCGCCTGGCGGTGAAAATTTACGCTGTCCAGCCGGGGGATTGGCAGGCTTACCAGACCTACCGGCGAGAGGCCTCTCGCACGGACCGGGTTGTCCAGCCGCCGGGCCGGCTTGTATTCGATGACGAAATCAGGGTTAACCTGGAACCCGACCAGCTCGGCGAGGTCCAGATTGATCTAAGCCAGGTGATGGATGGACCGTACGGGCATTATGTGGTGATTGTCAACCCACCTGGGGAGAAAGACCCCTGGCGGGCGGTGCAGACCTGGGTTCAGGCGACCCAGATTGGGTTGGATGCAATTGTCGATCATAGCACGCTGATCGCCTGGGCTAGCGCGCTGAAGGACGGTGCACCGTTGTCCGGTGTGGTGATCCAGGCCAACCCGGGCGGCGCTCAGGCCGTGACCGGCGCCGATGGACTGGCGCGCCTGGCCATTCCGAGTGGCGCAGCGATCCTGGTGGCCAGCCTGGGCGAGGACCAGGCGCTGCTGCCGCGCTCGACCTATTTCTGGTCTGAAGAAACCTGGAGCCAACAACCGTTGGTGGACAGCCTGCGCTGGTATGTGTTCGATGATCGCCAGATGTACCGGCCGGGGGAAGAAGTGCATCTCAAAGGCTGGCTGCGGCGGATCGGCGCCGGACAAACCGGCGATGTCGGCCTGGTGGGCAACTCCCATGGGCTGCGCTACCGGATTATCGAAGCGCAGGGGAATGAAATTGGCAGCGGCCAGGCGCAGGTGAACGCGCTGGGCGGCTTTGACCTGGCTTTTCGATTGCCAGAGAAAGTCAACCTGGGCCAGGCTTACCTCGTGCTGACGGCGGAGGGGGCATTTCGCAATCTGGAAGGGCTTGAGACGACGCACAGCTTCCAGATCCAGGAATTTCGCCGGCCTGAGTTTGAAGTGACCGCCCGGAATGAAACGGAAGGGCCTTACTTTGCCGGTGGAGAGGCTGTGGTGTCGGTCGAAGCAAAGTACTACGCCGGTGGGGCGCTGCCGAATGCCGAGGTAACCTGGCAGGTGGCCAGCTCGCCGGGCAGCTATGCGCCGCCAAACTGGCCCGACTTTGTCTTCGGAATCTGGCGGCCGTGGTGGATGAGCCGTTCTAGGGGTTTTGAGGAGGCTGTTTACCGGCCAGGCGTGGATTCTGAAACTACTTATGAAACCTTTAGCGGTGTTACCGATGTGGAAGGCAAGCATTATCTCAAGCTGGCGTTCGGCGCCAGCGAAGATGCCCAACCGGTCAGCATTTCTGCCGAAAGCACGGTGATGGATATCAATCGCCAGGCCTGGACCAGCCGGACCAATCTGCTGGTTCACCCGGCTGAGCTGTACGTTGGACTGCGCAGCGAGCGCTATTTTGTGGCACGCGGCGATCCTTTGGAGATTGACCTGATTGTCACCGACCTGGATGGAAACCAAATCCCGGGGCGTAAGATCGAGGTCACAGCCGGCCGCTTGAAATGGGTGATCCGGGACGGCGAGTGGCAGGAGCAGGAAACGGATCTGCAGCAGTGTAACCCGGAGTCGGCTCTGGAGCCGGTGCGCTGTACGTTTGACACTCCGCTTGGTGGATCATACCAGATCACGGCAGTTGTCATCGATGACCTGGGCCGGAAAAACCGGAGCCAGCTTACTCGCTGGGTGAGCGGTGGCGAGCTGCCGCCAGCTCGTAAGGTTGAGCAAGAAGACGTTACGCTGATTCCGGACCAGGAGAGCTACCAGCCGGGCGACACTGCCCGAATCCTGGTCCAGTCGCCGTTCAGCCCGGCGGAGGGCCTGCTGACCGTCAGCCGGAGCGGAATCCTGTACACGGAACGATTTAGCCTGGTCGATGGCTCGGCAACCCTGGCGATCCCGATCGAATCGGCGCATATCCCGAACTTGATGATTCAGGTTGACCTGGTTGGATCGGCGCCGCGCAGCGACGATCGTGGCCAGCCGTTGCCGGGCGCGCCGGCTCGCCCGGCGTTTGCCAGCGGCACCCTGACCTTGAGCATTCCTCCCTTGGAGCGCAAGCTGAGCGTGGAAGCCGTTCCTGAGCAGGGTGAGCTTGAACCGGGTGGAGAAACCACCATCCGGGTGCTCGTGAAGGATGCACAAGGTCAGCCGGTTTCTGGTGCAGAGCTGGCGGTCGTGGTAGTGGATGAGGCGATCCTGGCGCTGAGCAACTATCAACTCCAGGACCCGTTGAGTTTGTTCTACGCTGAACGTCCGTCCGGAGTGGAAAGCCAGTACGGGCGGTCCAGCCTGGTGCTGAGCGACCCGCAATCCCTGGCTGCTGCCAACCAGGTAGCCGTGGAAAAGACCATGCTGCCGGCATCGGCAGACATGGTCTTTATGGCAGCGCCAGAGGCGCCGGCTGCGGAAGAGGGCTTGGCCAGAGACACCGCGGCTGCAGCGCCAGTTATCCGGGTGCGCAGCGATTTCAACCCGTTGGCGGCTTTCGTACCGGCTGAGATCACGAATGAGCAGGGCGAGGTTCAGGTGGCAGTCAAGCTGCCCGATAACCTGACCCGTTACCGGATCATGGTAGTGGCGGTCGCTGGCGGCAGCCAGTTTGGCAGCGGCGAAGCGAACCTAACCGCCCGACTGCCCTTGATGGTGCGACCTTCTGCGCCGCGCTTCCTGAATTTCGGCGACCAGGTCGAGCTGCCAGTCGTTTTGCAAAATCAAACCGACCAGGCGCTGGAAGTTGCTGTCGTTGCCCAGGCCAGCAACCTGGAGCTGCTCGGGAGCGCCGGGCTGCGCGTGACCGTCCCGGCGCGTGACCGGGTGGAGGTGCGCTTCCCGGCCCGGACGGTGATGGCTGGCACGGCGACGCTGCGCCTGGCAGCAGTCAGCGGCAGCTTTTCGGATGCAGCGACGATTAGCCTGCCTGTTTACACCCCGGCGACCAGCGAAGCCTTTGCAACCTATGGTGTGATCGACGAGGGCATGCTTGTCCAACCGGTCCAATCCCCGCAAGGTGTTTTTGCTCAGTACGGCGGATTGGAAATCAATACTTCATCGACGGCTTTGCAAGCCCTGACCGATGCGGTGCTATACCTGGTCCAATACCCGTATGATTGCAGTGAACAGATTGCCTCGCGGCTGTTGGCGATCGCTGCGCTGCGCGATGTACTTTCGGCTTTCCAAGCTGAAGAGCTGCCTGATCCTGCCGAATTACAGGCGGTAGTCGAGGATGATACCCGCCGGCTCCAAGGCCTGCAGAATTATGATGGCGGCTTCCCATACTGGCGGCGCGGAGCTGAGTCGATCCCATTCCATACCATTCATGTTGCCCATGCTTTAGAACGCGCCCGACAGAAGGGATTCTCAATTCCAACTGAGATGCAAAGCGCAGCCCTTGAATATCTGCGGAACATTGAGCGCCACTACCCGGCCTGGTATGGACAGCAGACCCGCTGGACTTTAAGCGCCTATGCCCTTTACGTGCGAAACTTGATGGGCGACCGAGACTTGTCCAAGGCATTGAACTTGTACCGGGAAGTTGGCCTGGAAAACTTGAGCCTGGATGCGCTTGGTTGGCTGTGGATGGTGTTGCAGGACTCGCAGGGCGCTTCGACTGGCCAGGTGCAGTTGGAAGAAGTGGAAGCTATTCGTCGCCAAATCATGAACCGGGCAGTTGAGACGGCCGGGGCGGCAAACTTCACGACTC
>CAZAGA010000125.1:6971-9086 GCA_964484335.1 uncultured Anaerolineaceae bacterium | reverse complement strand
GTACCCTTGCCAACTCGGATAGAACGGTTTACAATACGACGCTCATCTTTTATCGACAAAGATTCGCACGAGCACTTTGAAATTCGGACTCATAACCGCCTGATCGATGTCCTCGATCCGGATTCCAAGACCATCGACATGCTGATGCGTTTGAATCTGCCGGCGGGTGTGGATATCGAAATTAAAATCTAAGCTTTTCTATTCATGCCAAAGGTTGCTCTGCGGCCTTTGGCATGAATAGCGAATGCAGGCAGCGTAAGAGCTGCGCTGGACGTGGATCCAAAAACTTGAAGTTCCTCGCCAGCCTGCCGACTGCGCTGCGGCCAGGGATGATGTAGCCAAGCCCAGGCTTACAGTCCCGAACACCGCTGTGGACGGTCATTTTGGCCAGGTCGCAGTAGATTAAACAGGAGAAAATTGAGAGATGTTGAAAGGGCTGATCGGCAAGAAAGTCGGCATGACCCAGATTTTCGATCCGACCGGGATAGCTATCCCTGTCACTCTGATTGAAGCTGGGCCTTGCTATGTCACCCAGGTGCGTCGACCGGAGCAGGATGGCTACTCGGCGGTACAGTTGGGTTTTGATGAAGTAAAGCCAAAGCGTCTTTCGGGTGGTCAACTGGGGCACCTCAAGCGCAACAATCTCAACCTGCCTCCGTTGCGCTTTTTGCGTGAATTTCGGGAAAAGAATCCCGAGCTCAACGAAGGCGATACGGTGACAGTTGATGTCTTCCAGGTTGGCGATCACGTAGACGTGGTTGGTACCAGCAAAGGTAAAGGCTTCCAGGGCGGCGTAAAGCGCTACCATTTCCGTGGTGGCCCCAAGACGCATGGCCAATCGGATCGCCAGCGTGCACCGGGTTCGCGCGGCTCTGGCACCACGCCAGGGCGTGTTTATAAAGGTGCGCGTGGCCCGGGGCATATGGGTGATGATCGAGTAACGGTCCAGAACCTGAGCGTGGTGTTGGTGGACGCTGAGCGCAACCTGTTGGGTGTGCGTGGTGCGGTGCCTGGCGCGCGGGGCGGCGTGGTCTTGATCAAAGCGGCCAGGAAACAGTAGGCAGCGGCTTTGCTGTTGCGGCACCGATGATTGGAGCGATGCGATTATGGAAGTAGATGTTTTGAACATGGAAGGCCAGAAGGTCAGCACGGTTGAACTGCCGGCGGCGATCTTCGAAGCCCCAATTAATGTTGACTTGATGCACCAGGCCTATGTTCGCCAGATGGCTAACGCTCGCCTGGGTACGCACAAAACCAAAGGCCGCGGGGAAGTATCTGGCGGTGGGCGGAAGCCGTGGCGCCAAAAAGGCACTGGTCGTGCTCGCCAGGGCTCGACGCGCGCCCCGCATTGGGTAGGCGGTGGTAAGGTTCACACACCCAAGCCGCGTGATTATTCTCTGAGCATGCCGCTGAAGATGCGCCGCGCTGCGCTGCGTTCAGCGCTTTCCGACAAGCTGGCGATCAACGGAGTGGTGGTGGTGGATGCAATGGCTTTGCCCGAACCGAAAACCCGCTTGATGGCCAAAGCCCTGGATCGCCTGGTCGGCGACGCCAGCGTCTTGATCTTGATCCCGGAAAAGAACGTTGAGTATGAGATGGTAAGCCGTTCAGCGAATAACTTGCCGGATGCCAAGACGCTTCTGGCGTCTTACCTGAATATCCGTGACCTTATGAACTACGATAAGTTGATGATCCCGCTGCCAGCGTTGGACGTCCTGGTATCGCAGTTAGGCAGATAGGTGGAGGCAGCGATGACTACGATTTATGATGTACTGCGCCGCCCACTAATTACCGAAAAATCGAACTATCAAAACGGCAAGCTGAACCAGTACGTATTCGAAGTGGCTTCTGATGCGAATAAAAGCATGATTAAGACCGCGATCGAAACGCTGTTTGATGGTGTAAAAGTGGAGCGGATTAATGTGATCAACGTGCCTGCCCGACGCACCCGGCGTGCACGCAGCCGGCGCGTGATGATTCGCCGCGCCAGTTATAAGAAAGCTATTGTTACCCTGGCTGAGGATAGCAAGACCATCCCGGCATTCGAAGGAGTGCGATAATGCCAGTCAAGAAGTATAAACCGACGACCCCCGGACAGCGGGGGATGACCGTCTC
>CAZAGA010000125.1:5539-6871 GCA_964484335.1 uncultured Anaerolineaceae bacterium | reverse complement strand
CACCTGGGTATCCGACCGACGGTGCGCGGTACGGCGATGTCCCCGCGTGACCATCCGCATGGCGGCGGTGAAGGTCGCCAGCCGCTTGGCATGCCGGGTCCGAAGAGCCCGTGGGGTCAGCCCACCCTGGGTTACAAAACCCGCCGGAATAAGAAGACGGACCAGTATATTGTCCGCCGTCGTGGAAAGAAACGCAGATAAGTCGGCGAGCAGCGGTTCGCCAGCCCCTCGGTAGCCGGATGGCTGGCCGGTTTGGCGAACTGCTCTAGCTGATAGGAGAAAGAACTATGGGACGATCTCTGAAAAAAGGGCCATTTATTGACCCGAAGTTGCTCAAGAAGATTGAGTTGATGAACGAACGTGGCGATAAGAAGGTGATCCGCACCTGGAGCCGCGCCAGCACCATCTTCCCCCAGATGGTTGGGCACACGATTGCTGTACACGACGGCCGCCGGCATGTGCCGATCTATGTGACTGAAAACATGGTTGGACATCGCCTGGGTGAATTTGCGCCGACTCGCTTGTTCCGCGGTCACGTGGCCGAGAAAAAGTCGAAAGGAAAGTAAGCCATGGCACACGATATTTATGCACAGGCTCGCTTTATCCCGATTTCGGCTCAAAAGGCGCGCGGCGTAGCAGACCTGGTTCGAGGAAAAGACGTCCAGCAGGCGATTACCCTGCTGAAGTTTACCCCCAACCGGGCCGCTCTCCCGGTTTCTAAGGTGCTTGCTTCGGCGATGGCCAATGGTGAAGAAAACTTTGGCGTCAGCCGCGATGATATGTTCGTCTATCGCATTATGGTGGACGAGGCCCCCACTCGCAAGTGGCGCCGCTTCGGCGCGCGCGGGCGTTTCAAACCCTGGCTGCGTCGGTCCTCGCACATTACCGTTATCCTGCGGGAGCGGGAAGGTTAGTCAAGGAGATATTTATGGGTCGAAAAGTCAATCCAATTGGTTTTCGCCTGAAAATCAATAAGACCTGGGAAGGTCGTTGGTACGCCGAGGGCGAAGAATACGTAGCGAATTTACACCAGGATTTTGCCCTGCGTGAGCTCGTGCGTGGCGAATCTCCCAAGGCAGGCGTCTCTCGCATCGATGTCGAGCGCTTTCCGGGTAAGGTGAAGGTGATTGTTCACACTGCCAAGCCGGGCATCCTGATCGGCCGTAAAGGCGAGAACGTCAAGAAGATCCGCCAGAGCCTGGAAGCCGCAGTTGGCAAGAAGATCGATCTGGAAATCAAAGAGATTAAGTACCCAGATGTCGATGCTTACCTGGTTGCCCACAATATCTCTGATCAGCTTGAGCGCCGGATCAGCTACCAGCGGGCGATGAA
>CAZAGA010000125.1:4044-5439 GCA_964484335.1 uncultured Anaerolineaceae bacterium | reverse complement strand
GCAGGAGGCGAATAATGGCCAAGCAAAAAGATTATCGCAGCCTTTCAGCAGACGAGCTGCGGGCGGAGCTAACGGACGCTCGCCAGGAGTTGATGAACTTGCGTTTTCAAATATCGTCGGGTGAGTTGACTGACTACACTCGCTTGCGCCATACTCGCCGGATGATCGCCCGGATTTTAACCGCCCTTTCCGAGCGTGAGCGGCAGGCCGAATAGGAAGGTGAGACTATGAATAATCGTCGCCGTTTGACCGGTGTCGTCAAAAGTAACAAAATGGAAAAGACGGTAGTTATCGAAATCGTTCGTTCCTACCGCCACCCGCTCTACAAGAAGGTAGTTTCTTCGCACAAGCGAGTGATGGCTCACGATGAGCTGGGCGCCCAGATTGGTGATGAGGTGCGTATTGTTGAGAGCCGCCCGATTTCTCGCCATAAACACTGGGTTGTGGAAGAAATTCTGCATCATTCAATTGGTGCAGGCGAGACCGGGTTGGAGGCTTAGCCATGATTCAGCAGGAATCTCGATTAAAGGTGGCTGATAATACCGGCGCCCGAGAATTATTGGTGATCCATGTCATGGGCGGTTCAACCCGCCGGTATGGAGCCGTGGGTGATGTGGTTGTCGCCACTGTGAAGTCGGCTGCCCCGCAAGGTTCGGTGAAGAAGAGCGAGATCGTCAAAGCCGTGATCGTTCGCACCGCCAAAGAGTGGCGCCGGGATGATGGCTCGACCATTCGTTTCGATGATAACGCGGCTGTGATCCTGGACACGGACGGCAAGAACCCAAAGGGAACCCGCATTTTTGGGCCGGTCGCCCGGGAACTGCGCGAGAAGGGTTTCATGAAGATCATTTCTCTGGCTCCAGAGGTGCTCTAGAGCGAGTGAAAGTTGCCGCCCTGCGATCTTAGGTTCGGCAAAAAGATGGATAGGAGTTAATGCAGTGAAAACGAAGATACGCAAAGGTGATACCGTCGAGGTAATCGGCGGCAGCGGGCCGGATCATGGCAAGCGTGGCGAAGTGATTAGAGTCATGCCGGACGAACACCGCGTGGTGGTGCAGGGGATCAACCTGCGTAAAAAGCACCAGCGCCAGGTTCAGACCCAGGGCCGCCGGAATTTGTCGCCGGGTATTATTGAGTTTGAGGCGCCACTGGATATTTCCAATGTGATGCTGGTTTGTCCTTCTTGTAAGAAACCGACCCGGGTCGGAATCAAGCGCGAGGGCGAAAGCGTCCAACGAATGTGCAAAGAATGCCAGGCGCTGTTTGATTAAACTGGCCGGTTGGGAGTAAATGTATGGAATCTGTAATGAAAGTACGCTATCAACAAGAAGTAGTGCCGGCCCTGATGAAGTCGCTCAAGGTGAGCAACATAATGGAAGTGCCGCGGATTAAGAA
>CAZAGA010000125.1:0-3944 GCA_964484335.1 uncultured Anaerolineaceae bacterium | reverse complement strand
CTGGTCTTTCCTGAGATCGAATACGATAAGATCGACAAACTGCGTGGTTTGGAAATTACAATCGTCACAACGGCACGCACAGACGATGAAGGTCGCCAGCTCCTCCAGATGCTGGGTATGCCCTTCAAGAAGGAAGGATAACCGATGGCTAAGAAAAGCATTATTATCAAAGAGACGCGGCGCAAGTACCCCACTCGTGTCCGCAATCGATGTAAAGTCTGTGGTCGCCCACGTGGTTATTTACGCCGCTTCGGATTGTGCCGGATTTGTTTCCGCGAACTATCGCTGCAGGGCAAAATTCCGGGCGTCACCAAGTCTTCCTGGTAGCCGGGCGGAGGTACGAGAAAATGAGTATGACAGATCCAATCAGTGATATGCTGACTCGCATGCGCAATGCGATCCTCGTGGGACATGCCCTGGTCGCTGTGCCAAGTTCCAATATCAAGGTGGCGATTGCCAAAATCTTGAAAGAGGAAGGCTATATCAGCGGTTTCGAAGTTGCTGACGGTAAGGTAGTTGGCTCGAAAGTGCTGCGCATTCGGTTGAAATATGTTGGCGAGCGGCGCGAACGCCGTTCGGTGATCACGGGCCTGGAGCGGATCAGCCGCCCTGGTCGGCGTGTGTACACCAGCAAACAGGACATCCCCTGGGTGCTCTCCGGCATGGGCATTGCAATCGTTTCCACGCCAAAGGGAGTGATGACGGGCCAGCGCGCTCGCCAGCTCGGCGTCGGAGGCGAAGTCCTCTGCAAAGTTTGGTAAGGAGGTAGCTGTGTCTAGAGTTGGACGTATGCCGATAGCCATACCCAAGGGTGTGGAAGTAGAAATCAATGGCTCGTACGTGCGAGTGAAGGGTCCGAAAGGCGAGATCAGCCGGGTGCTGCCGGCGGCAATGACTGTCGCAGTGGAAGGCAGCAATATCGTGGTGACTCGCCCGAATGACGAGCGGATGAATCGCTCGTTACACGGTCTGACCCGCGCCCTGGTGAACAACATGGTCACCGGCGTTAGCACGGGCTTTGAAAAAGTACTGGAAGTCAATGGCGTGGGCTACCGCGCCGAACTGGATCCGAAAAAGAACCTGGTTCTTTACATGGGATATTCACACCCCGTGGTGATGGAGCCGCCGAAAGGTATCAGTTTTGATGTCGATGCCAAGACCCGCCAGATCAAAGTCCAGGGTTATGACAAAGAGTTGGTAGGCCAGATCGCGGCCAATATCCGGATGGTTCGCCCACCGGAGCCTTACCATGGGAAAGGGATTAAATACTTAGACGAAATAATCCGCCGGAAAGCCGGAAAGGCGGGCAAGGCATAAGCTATGGCTAAGAATAAATCACGTTCCGTTGCTCGAAATAAGCGGCACCAACGTGTTCGCAAGTTTATTAATGGAACACCCGATCGCCCGCGGATGAGTGTTTTTCGCAGCGTGGCTGAGATCTATGTGCAGTTGATCGACGACGAAGCGGGGATCACCCTGACCTCTGCTTCGAGCATTGATCACGATCTCAAGGTGCAAATGGAAAGCCTGAAGAAGTCCGAGCAGGCTCGCCTGGTAGGCAAGACGATTGCCGAGCGTGCCAAGGCTATCGGGATCAATAAAGTAGTATTTGACCGCGGTGGCTTCCGGTATATTGGTCGTGTTAAGACGCTTGCAGATGCAGCCCGCGAAGGCGGTCTGGAATTCTAGTAGGCGCCAGGCCGAGAATATTGGCAGACTGGCCTCTACGAAGGAGAAAAAATGTCAGACTTCGAATTTTCAGAGTTTTCGTCTTCAGATTATGACGAACGGGTAGTGGATATTGCGCGTGTTGCGAAAGTCGTCAAGGGCGGCCGCCGTTTTTCGTTTCGAGTGACTGTGGTAGTCGGCGATCACCGTGGCAGCGTGGGTGTTGGGATTGGCAAGGCCAATGCGGTTCCGGACGCGATGCGCAAGGCATCTGAGCGGGCGCGCAAGGATATGCACAAGGTCAACCTGTACAACACCACGATCCCGCATGCAGTGATTGGTAGAGTGGCTGGGTCGCAGGTACTGCTCAAGCCAGCTTCCCCGGGAACCGGGGTTATTGCTGGTGGTGGCGTGCGTGCGGTTCTGGAAGCGGTCGGTATCTCAGATATCCTGACCAAATCGCTGGGCAGCAGCAACATCCTGAACGTTGTGACTGCAACCGTCGATGCCTTGGGACAGTTGAAATCGCCCCAGGAAGAGGCGGCTCAACGTGGCAAACCGGTCAAAGAACTTCTCCCCTTCTGGGATCGGAGGCAAAATGGCTAACCCGGTTGCTGAACAAGAAAAAATTATCCGCATTACGTTGGTCAGGAGCCCAATTGGCTTCTCCAAACGGCACAAGGCCACTGTCCGGGCGCTAGGTTTGCATCGGATGCACCAGACGGTTGAGCATGTTGACACGCCAGTTCTGCGCGGGATGCTTTACCAGGTTGCACGCCTGGTTGAGGTGGAAGAAGGTTAGGGTTTACGATGAAATTAAACGATCTCAAGCCACAAGAAGGCGCGAAGAAGGACCGCAAGCGAGTTGGACGCGGGCCTTCCGCTGGCCAGGGTAAGACTGCTGGTCGCGGTACCAAGGGTCAGGGCTCACGCTCGGGCGGTGGGACGCGCCTGTATCATCAGGGCGGCAACTTGCCGTTCTTCCGGCGCTTGCCGTTCACGCGTGGTGAAGGCTTCACCCCGGTCCATCAGATCGAGTATAACGAAATCAACCTCGACCAGTTGGATGGTTTTACGGCCGAGAGCGAAATTACACCCGAATCCCTGGCGGCAGCTCGTTTGCTGCGCGACAGCCGCAACCCGGTTGTCATCCTGGGACGCGGTGAGGTAAATGTTCCGCTCAAGGTGCGCGTGCAGCGCGTGACCAAGGGTGCTCGGGCGAAGATCGAAGCAGCCGGCGGCAGCATCGAACTGGTTGAATGACCGGGCGATGCAATTATCTAAACAATAAGGAGCCTGAAGTATGAAGCGGTCACCATGGCGTTACCTGTGGTCAGCCCAGGACATTCGCCGCAAGCTGTTAATCACCTTGCTAATTCTGGTGATTTACCGCCTCGCGGCGCATGTCCCCGTTCCAGGAGCCAATCGAGAAGCCATTCAGGCAATCCTCGATCGAGGCGGGGCTGGTGGTACCTTACTGAACTTGTTAGACCTGCTTTCCGGCGGTACGGTGTCGAATTTCTCAGTGCTGGCGATGGGCGTGTACCCGTACATTACCGCCCAGATTATCATCCAACTGCTGGTGCCGATTATCCCGTCCTGGCAGCAGCGAATGAAAGACGATCCGCGCGAAGGCCAGAAATGGATGGATCGTTGGACCTTGATCCTGGCAATCCCGATGGCTGCTTTGCAGGCGGTTGGCCAGATTAACATCTTCAACTCGTTCACTACCGGCGTGCCGATTATCTCGGACTTTGGTTTTGCGACAGCGGTGACGACTCTGAATACGCTGACGATTATCATCAGTATGACGGCTGGCACCATGTTTGCAATCTGGCTGGGTGAGTTGATTTCTGAGTTTGGCGTTCGCAACCAGGGTCTTTCGATCATCATTTTTGCCGGAATTGTGGCGCGCATTCCGGCCAATCTGGCGCGAGTTTTTGCTAACCAACAATATCTCATTCCGACCATCCTGGTGCTGGTGGTGGTGTTGGTGGGCACGATCTTCGCGATTGTGGTTGTCCAGCAAGGCCGTCGCAATATCCCGGTAATGTATCCGGGCCGCCGGATGGGTAACCGGATGTCGATGCCGGTCAAAGGTACTCTACCGTTGATGGTTAACATGGCGGGCATGATCCCCTTGATCTTTGCTCAGTCTTTGCTGACCTTCCCGGCGATCCTGGCAAGCTTCTTTACTCAGTCTTCCTCAGAATGGGTGAAGAATACCTCGATTTCCATTCAAAATATCTTTGGTGGGAATAGCAACGCCTATTGGG
>CAZAGA010000124.1:0-9152 GCA_964484335.1 uncultured Anaerolineaceae bacterium | reverse complement strand
CGCATCGGGCCATTGACAATCGATTCGCTCTTGGGACGCGGCGGGCGCTCCATAATATCGGGATCGCCCTTTTCCATTGCCAGGGCCAGGGCTGGCGCGCCGTCGGTGAGCAGGTTCAGCCAGAGCAGTTGGATCACAGTCAACGGCATCGGTAATCCAGCCAGCGTCGCCAGGAAGATAATCATTATCTCGGCGATGTTGGAAGAAAGCAGGAAGAACACAAATTTACGAATGTTGGAATAGATAACCCGACCCTGCTCCACCGCAGCGACAATACTGACATAATTGTCGTCAGTTAAGACCATATCGGCGGTTTGCTTGGCCACATCGGTGCCGGTAATGCCCATTGAAACGCCGATATCCGCTCGCTTGATCGCCGGGGCGTCATTGACCCCGTCGCCGGTCATAGCCACTACTTCATGATTGGCGCGCAGGGCATCGACGATGCGCATCTTGTGCTCTGGCGAGACCCGAGCAAACACCGCTGTGGTTTTGACTTCCTCTTGCAGGGTCGCATCGCTCATCTCGTTCAACTCGACCCCGGAGTGGACCCGGTCGCCTGGGCGCAGCAGTCCGATGCTTTCAGCCACCGCCCGGCCGGTGTTGGGGTAATCGCCAGTGATCATAATCGTCCGCAAGCCGGCGCGGCGTGCTTTTTCCAAGGCCGGCTTGACTTCTGGGCGAGCCGGGTCGATCATGCCCATCATGCCGGCAAAGATCAGGCCTTGCTCAGCAAATTCCCGGCTGAGCTCATCAGGGATATCTTCTTCCACCCGATAGGCAAAGCCCATCACCCGCAAGGCGTCGTTGGTCATGCGGTCGTTGGCCGCCCGGATCTGGCTGCGAACTTCGTCGGTCAAGGGCATGACCTTATCATCCAGGGTCTGGTAATCGGTGCACAATTCCAACACCAAGTCTGGCGCGCCCTTAACCGTGATGGCATGCTTGTTCAAATGGGTTTCATCATGGAAGGGAGAAGGGCCTTCATTACGGATCCAGGTGATCTTGTGAACGGTGGTCATCCGCTTTAGCGCCGAATCGAACGGAATCTCTTGCTGGCGCGGGTAAGCCGCGGTCAGCTCATCCAATCTCTCCCAGGCCTTGGCTGCCGCCACCAGCATGGCACCTTCGGTCGGGTCGCCAATCATTCGGTAGGTATTTACGCCCTCACTATCGATCGGCTCGAGTACGGCATCGTTGTTCAAGACCCCCACCCATAGGACCGTGGTCAGACCGGGAAATTTTGCCAGGTCTACTGTTTGGCGTTCAATCGAAAATTCGCCTTTCGGATCAAAACCGGTCCCTGAAATCTCGGCAAACTTGCCATCCACCCACATCCGGGTGACCGTCATCACATTTTGGGTCAGGGTGCCGGTCTTATCCGAGCAGATCACCGTGGCGGAGCCAAGCGTCTCGACCGAGGCCAGGCGGCGGATCAGGGCATGGCGGCGGACCATCTCGCGCATCCCCAGCGCCAAGCTGATTGTGACTACAGCTGCCAACCCTTCCGGCACGGCGGCGATCGCCAGGCCAACCGCGATCATAAAGCTCTCCAGGAGTGACGCGCGCACTTCGGGGGTGAACCCCTCAGTTATAATTCCGCTGCGCATGGCGCTCAACAGGAAGACCACACCGCAGATCGCCAGGGCGGCAATCGCCAGCATCTTGCCCAATTGGTCCAAGCGCTGCTGGAGCGGGGTTCCTTCGTCTTCGACTGCCTGGAGCATATTGGCGATCAGGCCAAGCTGGGTGTTCATGCCGGTCGCGACGACGATGCCGCGCCCACGTCCATAGTTGACCAGCGTGCCCATGAAGACGGTGTTTTTACGGTCTCCGAGTGTTGCCTCCCGGTCGAGCAGCAAGGCGGCATTTTTCTGCACCGGCACCGATTCTCCGGTCAGGGCAGCCTCCTCCACCCGCAGATTGACGGCCTCAATCAGGCGCATATCCGCAGGCACAAAGTTCCCTGCTTCCAGGTAGACGACATCGCCGGGAACCAGCTCGCGCGCCGGGACCAAGACGCGCTGCCCGTTACGCAGCACATGGCTTTCTGGGGCAGCCATTTTCTTCAGCGCGGCCAGCGCTTCTTCCGCCCGACTCTCCTGTACCACCCCTAGGATCGCATTGAGCACCACGATCAGCAGGATCACCGCTGCTTCAATCCAGTCGCCCAACACAGCAGAAATCAAGGATGCGACGATCAACAAAATTACGATGAAATTGTTGAGTTGCGCCAGCACCAGTTGCCAGAAGGTCGGGCGGGGTTTTTCCTTAAGTTCATTCAGCCCAAATCGTTCTTTACGCCTGCGAACCTCTTCATCGGTCAGACCCTGGGTTGGCGCTTCCAGCTTGACCAGAACATCATCCATGGCCATTGCATGCCAATGAATATCGTCGCTGTACTTTTGGTGATCCAGATTTCCTTTTAATTTCTCGGCCACTTAATCTTCTCCTTCACTGTGAGTGAATTCGCATTCTATTTTAGTATGAAGTTCAGCATTGCGCCATTCGATTTCGCTGCACCGCACCCCAACCAGCCAAGGAGCATACTCCAGCCACTCAGGCAGTAGGCTTTTCAATCAATTGACATCCAGCGCAGAATCGCTTATCCTCCATGCTATGAGTCACCATAAAGATTTAAACAAAGTAGGTTTGATTGGTGCAGGGATGGTTGGCGCTTCGTTCGCCTATTCGCTCATGCAGCACGGCGTCGCCAATGAGCTGGTGTTGATCGACGCCGATGCCGCCCGCGCCGAGGGCGAAGTGATGGACCTGAATCATGGCCTACCATTCGTCCGTCCGATCCAGATTTACGCTGGCGACTATGCTGACCTGGCCGGCGCAGATGTGATCGTAATCTGCGCCGGGGTTGGACAGCGTCCAGGCCAGACCCGGCTGGAGCTGCTCCAGACCAATGCCGGCATCTTCCGCAGCATCGTGCCCAAGATCCTGGAGGTCACCCAGGATGCAATCATCGTCGTCGCCACCAATCCGGTGGATATCCTGACCCAAATCACCGCTGAGATCGTCGGCGCCGGATGCTGTATTGTGCTCGGTTCGGGGACAATCCTGGATACAGCCCGGCTGCGCTATATGCTCGGCGCGCACTATGGCGTGGATTCGCGCTCGGTGCACGCCTACGTGGTCGGCGAACATGGCGACAGTGAGCTGGCCCTGTGGAGCCTGGCCAACATCGCCGGAGTGCGCCTGACCGACTTCGTCGGCGCAAACGGGCAAGCCTATGACCCACAAGCCCTGGATAATATTTTCCATCAGACCCGCAACGCAGCCTATGAAATTATCCAGCGCAAAAAAGCTACCTACTATGCTATCGGCCTGGGGCTGCTTTCGATTGTTGAGGCGGTCCTACGCGACCAACACACGGTGATGACCGTCTCCAGCCCGCTGTCTGGACAGTATGGTGTCCGGGATATCTCAATTAGCATGCCTGCCATCGTGGGACGACAGGGCGTCGAGAATGTCCTCAACCTGCCGTTGAGCGAAGCAGAATTAACCGCCTTCCAACACTCCGCACAAACCTTGAAGGACCGCCTGGCAGAGATCAGATAAATAGCAGCGTGGATAAAAATAGGCCGGACCAATTTTTATCCACGCTGTTTCCTTCCAGGTTAGTGCTCAGTTAATCGTAATTGCCAGAAGCCTCGGGCTGCTCAAGAATTTTATCCACGCGCAACTTACGCTTACCGCCCGGCGTATTCCATTCAAATACATCGCCAACCCGGTAGCCCAGCATACCCGTGCCAATGGGCGCCAGGATGGATATTTTCCCCTGGGCTACATCGGCGTCAGCCGGGAAGACCAGGGTGAACTCCATCAGCTCGCCGGTCTCAGTATCGAGCAAGACGGCTTTCGTGTTCATCGTGATCACATCGGGAGGGACATCCTGGGGATTGACGATCTCGGCTCGGTCCAACTCGTCTTTCAAAGCCTGAATATAAGCGCTGCCGCGATATCCTTTATTCTGTGCCTCCCAGATCAAGTCGCGGATTTTCTCGAGATCGACCCGGGTGATATAGATGGTGTTTAGTTTCATCTGTATTCGCTCCGTGTGTTCAATGGATTGGATATTTCAAGCTAGAGGGGTAACAACCCTTTACCAGTTTATTCTTCCCCAAGCTGCGGGATTCGTTTTCGAACTAAAAGAAGTGGAATGAAGCCACCCGCCAGGCAAAATAGCCCGCCTAGCCCCAGCCCAATCGACTGGCCCAGGATTGGTGAAGCGCCCAGCATGCCTGCCAGGAGCATCGGGCCAAAGAACAACGCCAGGCTGAGCAGTAAAAACAACGCCCCGGCCAATGAACCCAGGCAGCCCATGCCGCCTTGAGAGATCCGGCGTGGGTCTTCCCAGTTGAAATTAGCGCTCAGCACGCCAAAAGCCAGGCTTAACCCCGCCAGGCCGAGCACCACCAAAACCAGGACCAGGAAGCTGAACAACAGGCCAAAGCCGCTCATCCGCTGCAGGAGTGAAATCCCGAGCAAGAAAACCCCGCCCAGCACGAGGGTCGGCAGCACCGCCACCAGGTACTTGGCTGCCAGCAGGCGGTTTGGGCTGATCGGGGCTGCCTTTAGCAGCCAGTATTGCCGCCCCTCCTGGGAAAAACCCATCAGCGCCAGGCGGGAAAGCATCGACCAGCTCACAAACAGGGCAATCGCCACGTTGCCATACGCCATCAGGCCGCCCAGGGCAGCCATAAATGCATCCGGCGCTTCACCCCGCCCGGCAGGCGGTTCACCACCGCTGCGAATCAGCAAAAAGCCATACAGGATACCAAATATCAGCGGCGTGACCAGCTGCGACATATTGCGCAGGTCGCGGCGCAGCATACGAAAATCCTTGGACAGGATTCCACGCACCGATTGGGGCACCAGTCGTGCAATCCAACTTGAAAAAGGCCAACGCGACTCGCTTTCCCGGCGGGTAGCCGGGGTTGGTTTCTTTTTTCGAAAGCTGACCTGGACGCTAGCCCAACCGGTGAAATACAGCCGCTCGGCGGTCGCCAGGCAGATGGCAAAAATCCCAGCCGTCAGGCTCAACGTCAATAACACCAGCACGCCCCCGCTCAACCAACTGCCCTGGCCGATATCGACCAGGCCGCGCCCCGCCCAGGCCAGCGGCGACCAGGCAGTATCAAAACGCGCAACCAGCGCGACCGCCTGCGCGGCCTGCTCGGGGGAGGTCTCGCTGAAGTTGGCGAATTGTCCAGATTGCGAGCAAATCATCGAAAAAATCGCCGCGAAAAAGCCAAGAATTTCCGCCACCCGTCGGGCCGGCACCAGGCGCACGACGAACATCACCAACAGGCTGGCCAGGCCAGCCGCTGCCAGGCCCAGCGCGATTAATACCAGCAGGACCAGCGGGTAATACAGGAAATTGTACCCAGCTGAAGCGCCTAGCCCAAACAAGACCGGCAGGCCAAACAACAGCACCAGGCTGAAGTTTGGCAGAATCGCCTGGATCAGCTTGGCGATAAAGATCGCCCGGATCGGCACCGGCTTACTGAGCAGGAAATCCATATCTCCGGCCAGGTACAGGGCTTGCAGCAGCACGCCAAAGCTTGAGATCAAGGTCACCACGCCAACCGCCGAGACCACCAGGACTGGGATCCTGGCCAAAAAAGCAGTCGGATCGCCCAGCACTGCGCCCAGCTCCGGCGATCGTAAAAAGCGCAGCAGCATCCAGCTCAAAGCAAAGGCGGCTACCAGAGCGCCAAGGATGATCACCGCCAGGATGCCCTGCATGATCTTTCGGCGTAGGCTGGCCCGGCGGAACTGGCTGAGTACAATCACCCAGCGCAGCCGGAGCAGCTTCCAGACCGCCGGCCATAAGCGAACTGATGGAGAAACAGGTAAAGCAGTCATTTCAGCACTTCAGCAATTTCAGCGTATTCTGCGCCACCGGTCAGGTTCAAGAAAATATCCTCCAGGCTGGTCTGGCCCTGGCCCATCGCGCGCAGTTCGTCCATGCTGCCGATTGCGATTAGCTCGCCTTTGTTGATAATCCCGATCCGGTCGCACATTCGCTCGGCAATTTCCAGAATGTGCGTCGAAAGGAAGACAGCCGCCCCGCGTTCGGCCATCTGGCGCAGCATGTCCTTAATCAGCCGAGCAGAGCGTGGATCCAGGCCGACTGTCGGTTCGTCCAGCACCAGCACTTTCGGGTCGTGGATCAACGCGCAGGCCAGGGCGGCTTTCTGCTGCATGCCATGACTGTAGGAGTCCAGCGGGTCATCGGCAGCCTTGGACAGCTCAAATAAATGCAGCAGTTCTTCGGCGCGTTGGTCCACCCGCTTTCGATCAAGCTCGTAGAGATCGCCAACAAAGTGGAGCAGCTCACGCCCGGAGAGCTTGGGATACAAATTGGGCGTATCCGGCACATATCCCACCAGCGATTTTGCCCGCAGGGGCTGGGTCTGGACATCAAAATCAGCAATTTTAACTGTTCCAGCGCTCGGTTGGAGTAAACCAACGATCATGCGGATCGTCGTAGTTTTCCCTGCACCGTTCGGGCCTAAGAAACCGAACACCTCCCCGGCTTTTACCTCAAAACTGACATCATTGACCGCCAGGTTTTCTCCATAACGCTTGACCAGGTGCGAGGTAGTAATCAAGACATTGTTATTCACCTTGAAACCTCCCCATCTTTCGTTTATTTAAAGACACACGTTGTGTGCGGTCTGGCCGCACACAACGTGTTTTCAGAGCTTACGGTTAGCGGCTTGAACCAGTAGGGTCAGGAGCCCCGGCGTGGGGTCACACACTGCAGATAACTGGTAGTGCGATCTTTCAAGCAAACTGTGAGTTGCGGAGCGTTCTTTAAACTCGCCGGCAACTTGAACTTCCAGGTTTTATTGTTTCCTGTCTGGCCGATATTAATCGAGCCGACATCGGAAAACTTCTTGATCGAATCGGAGGCATTATCCACCTTAACCAGGACGGAGGTCTTGGGGTAGTTGTAGGTGTAGACCAAGATCGAGTCACCCGAGCGCCCGGCGACAAAATACGCCGCCACAGCATTGGCGTATTTTGCCTCCAGCTTCGACAGGCCACTCTGCGATTTCACCGGTATGCAAATCTTCTGGCCGACATAGATGGTGTACGGAGCGTTCCAATCATTGACATAGACCACCTGGTTCGGATTGAAACCATACCGGTCGCCAATCTTCGCCAGCGTATCCCCTCTTCTGACCTCGTAGGTGCGATCGCATTTGGCCTTGGCCAGCGTAGCAGCCGAAGCAGCAACCGGTAACAGGCTAACCAGCAAGGCCAGGACCAACAGCACAGCCAGGCCGCGTTCCATCCAGCGGGGGTGAGGAGATGGGTTGTTCCTCATGATCAAACTCCTTTCCTTACACTTGTATTCTGCACCCAATTTGTACTAATATTATCATACCACGAACAACGACCCTGGGATCAATCCAGTCTGCTCAAGATCGAAACAAGCCCTGGAGGCGAAAAATTCACCGCATTGGCTGGCTTAGTTTATGATAGGATCAAAACATGACCAACCCGACGGTCCAAATACTCATCGTTTCGGGAGGGGCGGGCGCTAGCGGAGAACAGTTGGTGCGTACCGCCCTGGCTCAATTTCCTGATCGCCATGTCCAGGTGAGCACCCTGGCGAACATCCGCTTCGAGGGCCAAATTGAGCAGGCTGTCCAGCGCGCCCGGCAGCAGAATGCCATCCTGGTCCATACCCTGGTGGACGCAAACCTGCGAGCGACCCTGCTCCGCCAGGCTGCTGAGCAGCAGGTGACTGCTATCGACCTGATGGGACCACTGCTTGATCTGCTTAGCCAGCGACTCGGCCAGGCGCCGGTCGAACAACCCGGCCTGTACCGTAAGCTCAACAAAGCCTACTTTGACCGGGTCGCAGCGATCGAATATACCATTGCGCATGATGACGGCCAGAAGCCAGAAAACTGGCCGCAAGCCGAAGTCCTGCTGCTGGGCGTCTCACGCTCCGGCAAGACCCCGCTCTGCCTGTATCTTTCGGTGCTTGGCTGGAAGGCCGCCAACCTGCCACTGGTGCCTGGCCTGGAGTTGCCGGCGGAGCTATTCCAGGTCGATCGCCGGCGGGTGCTCGGCCTGCTGATCGAGCCCGGCCAGTTGCTGGCATTTCGCCAGCAACGCCAGAAGCGCCTGGGCGTGAGCGGTCCGAGCAGCTACACGGACCCGGAAAAACTGTACGCCGAGATCGAATACGCCCGCCAGGTTTACCGGCGCGGCGGCTTTACCACCCTGGATGTGACCGACAAGCCGATCGAATCAACCGCCGATGAGATCATCCGCCTCATCTCTCGCCTGCCTTCCGAATAACGCAATGCCCAGATTTCCACCCCAAGAATCCGAACTGATCTTATACGATCACCGCCAGGAGAGTTGGCTGTATTTTCGACAGCCGGCCCGCCTGGTAATTGCCTGGCAGGCCAGCCAGGTCATTCCGGCCCTCCAGCAGATCGAGCAGGAGGTTGAGCAGGGTGGCCGCCATGCAGCCGGCTTTCTGGCTTACGAGGCCGCACCAGCCTTTGATCCGGCCTTCCAGGTGTATCCCCTCCCTGGTCGACCTTTCCCGTTGCTCTGGTTCGGGATCTTTGACCCGCCCGAATGCTTGCCGCGCCAGGCTCTTCCAGGGGAGCCTAGCCGCCTACCAGGCGAATGGCTGGCAGATATCACCGAACACGCTTACCGGCGGTCGATCCGCAAGATCAAATCCTATATCGCCCATGGGGAAACCTACCAGGTCAATTTCACCTACCGCCTGCACACGGCCTGCCCGGAAAGCGCCTGGGGCGTCTTCACCAGCCTGGTTGGTGATGCTCCACCTCCGTTTGCCGGCTACCTGGAGACGGGCGGTTGGGCGATCGGCTCGCTTTCCCCCGAGTTGTTTTTTAGTCTGGACGGCAACCAGATCACCAGCCGCCCGATGAAAGGCACCGCGCCGCGCGGTCTGACTACCGCCGATGACCGCCGCCAGGCAGCCTGGTTGAAGCGCTCGGCCAAGAACCGGGCTGAAAACGTGATGATTGTCGACATGGTCCGCAACGACCTGGGCCGGATTGCCCAAACCGGCAGCGTTCAGGTGCCGCGCCTGTTCGAGGTCGAAAAATACCCCACCGTCTGGCAGATGACCT
>CAZAGA010000123.1:0-9159 GCA_964484335.1 uncultured Anaerolineaceae bacterium | reverse complement strand
TCGACCGGCAAACGGTACATCCGGGCGATATTGGGGGTGATCGCCTGCCACTGCAAGCCGAGGTAGGGCCGTGAAAAGCGGCCTGTTTCGATAATCTGGCTGGCCACTGCCTGGGCGGTGTTGGACGGCATGGCAAAGCCCAGGCCTTCAGCCACGTTCCCGCTGCCGCTGCTGCGCACCACCAGGGTGTTAATCCCAATCACCTCACCGGCCAGGTTCACCAACGGCCCGCCGGAGTTTCCTTCGTTGATCGCTGCATCAGTTTGGATCAGGCCTTCGATCTGGTAGCCATAGCCGCTGTCAATCGAGCGACCGGTGGCGCTGACCACCCCGACCGTGACCGAGTTCATGAAATCACCCAGCGGCGAGCCGATCGCGATCACCGTCTCGCCCGGGTCGAGTGAATCCGAGTTGCCCAGGCTGGCAATGGCAGGAGCTGGAGCGGCGGTTTTCAGAACTGCCAGGTCGGCGTACACATCTGCCCCGACCAGCTCGGCGGGTTGTTGGCTGCCATCGGAAAGGATGACCTGAAGATCAGTAGCGTCTTCCACCACGTGATTATTGGTCAGGATGTAGCCATCTTCCGAGATGAATACTCCGCTGCCGCTGACTTGCGAGTCGGCAGTGCGGCCAAAAAAGGTGCGCTGGCCTGGAACCGTGCCGACCACGGTCACTACCGCCGGCCCGATCTGCTGGACGACCTGGGTGACGCTGGTTTCGACATCCGTATTTTTCACCACCAGGGTATCCACGGCAGGGGCGGCGTTGTTAGAAATTTCATCCACCGCGATCTGGTCAGCGCTACGGCTGGTCACCTGGTAGACCACCAATCCACCTGCCAGCGCCCCGCCCAGGGCGGAAATCCCGGCAATCAAGAGTACCAGGACTAAATAAGCTTTTTGCTTCATTGACATAGGACAGCCTCCTGCTGTTTTCTCAGGCCACAGTATAGGCTATTCTTGTTCAAAAATTGTTAAGAAGTTATAGAAATTTTGTTAGAGTTTTATCGAGCAGCCCGGTCAACGGCCTGGTAGGCCTGGAAGAAGTTCTCAAAGGGGAAAGGCTCGCCGTGCCCTGGGTAGACCTGGCCGATCTCGAGGCTGGCCAATTTTTCCAGGCTGGCTGAGGCGTCTGCCAGGTTATCGATCAGCGAATTGAGCGCCGGGCCGCCGGTTCCAGTCAGCAGATCGCCGCAGAAAAAGTCGCCGTTGTCCATCCGCAAACCGAGCGAGCCTTTCGAATGGCCGGGGATCGACAGGACCCGACCGTCAAATCCATACAGTGAGAGATCCTGTTCATCTTCCAGGAGCAGGTCTGGCTTAAAGCGCTCTGCGGCCCCGAAGCCGGAGAATTTCGGCAGCAGCAAGCGCAGCAAGCGGTGGGGCGGTTTACGGTTGGCGAACATATCTCCGATCTCGGCCATCGGGGCGTCAGCGGTGTGCATCGCAATCTGCCCGCCGAAAACCTGGCGCACGGCGGCGGCGTTGCCGGTGTGGTCGAAATCGCCGTGGGTGATCAGGATCAAGCGCAGCTTTCCGGGGGCGCATCCGGCCGTTTTCAGCCCCTCCAAGAGCGCCTGGCGGCTGTTCGAGCCGCCACTATCGACTAGCAGGTAACCAGTTGGGCTTTCCAGCAGATAGCAATTGACGCTGCCCATGTGGAGGGGGAGCGGAAGACGGAAGGTGTGGATCGAGTGTGGCATGAGTTTGGTCCTCTTGCTTATGATTGTAGAGAAATTTTCGCCGGAAATCAATCCCCTTAATTAATCGCAAATCAGAAGGCTGTTGACCAACCCGGCATCAGCAGGCGCTTGACCGCTACATCCGGATGAGCGGCGATCAACTCCGCCGCGCGGCCGACCGCGCCAATCCGCCCTTTGTCATCCACCAGGACTGTGGCATCGGTATTGATAATCCACCCGTCCGTTTTTTTGACCAGGTTTTTCACTCTGGGGCAAATACGATCGGACGTATTCAACCGTCACTTCTTCCGGGCTAACCGTCACACGGATATGACCGGGGCTGCCAAGCACGTCGCCAGTCAGGTAATTGTACTCGGCAGCGCTGCCAGTGCTGTTAGGGCGGGCAGCCCCGGGCTGGGGAACTTCTTGGTAGATGATACCATCGAGTTCTTGTTTGACGAAAAGATGATCATGCCCATGAAAGACGGCGGTGACCTGGTGGGTGACCAGTAATTGGTGGATGGGCAGGCCCCAACCGGGGCGGTACTCGTCAAAGGCATAAGAACCGTCGGGGTTGTGACCACCCCATTCGTAATAAGGAGCAACTTCAACGCCGCCGCGACCATTTTTGTCTGTACCACTGGGTAGCTGGTGGATGAAGACGAATTTCCATTTGGCCTGGCTGGTTTCGAGTGTTGTTTTGAGCCACTGGTATTGCTCTGATCCAAGGGTCGGGTTCCACAGGTCGGTGGCGTTGCCTTTAGCGGGTGGGGTGAACCAGTAGGGGTCGAGGATGATAAACAGTGCATCCCCCCATGTCCAGGCGTAGTAATCATGCAACAGGCCGAAATTTTGTTCAGCCGTAGGATTACCCGAGTAGAAAACATCCGGTGCAGGATTGGGGAAATACTTCGTCCGCATTTGCGCCGACCAGAGCGATGTCTCCAGACCGGCGCTGCCTTTGGCAGCGCCCTCGCCATCGTGATTGCCCAATACGAGGAAGAGTGGCGCGGTTTGACCAATTTGACCCAGGAAATAACGCTGTGCCAGGTATTGCGTTGCGGCATCGGTGTACGGTTTGTATTTGTCGGTCATAAAGGTGTCGCCCAGGTCGATAACAAAATCGGGATTATCGGATTTTTGGTTGGCGAGGGTTTGCAAGTAAACCTGCGGGTTCGTATTGGAATCCAAGTGCGAATCAGCCTGGATGGTGAAGGTGAATGTCGCCCCGGGAGGTCGGGCGGTGTGGAAGGTGTTTTCATCGCCGTTGATTCGGTAAATATATTCAGTGTTGGGGATCAAATCGGTAAGGGTGATTTCTTGCGGTTTGTTGGCCAACAGGGAGGCCGAGATGGTTTGGTACGGTTCGGCCTGTGCACCGTAGCTGATGTTGATAGCCTGGTTGGTCGCAGAGAGCAGGGACAGGGTGATGGATGTGTCAGTTGGTCGGCCCAGGATAACATCGAGCGAGTGTTCGGGGATGTCGAAGTTCAGGTTTTGAGAGGCATTGCTGCCTTCGCCTTGCCCTTGTCCACCTCCGGGAATTTTTGTGCTGTGCGGAGTTCTTTGTGGGACAGCGGGTGGTTGTGTCGGCTGGAGAGCCAGTGCCGGCGTGGAGGGTATCTCCGTTTCGCTAACGAAGGGCAGGACAGGGGGAGTCGGTGAGGCGCAGGAACCGGTTATGGTGAGGAGAATAACGAGAGTCAGAATTCGGTGGAAGGGTGATGAAAACATCAATTTTCCTGAATAATGGTTTCGCATGGTTCAGATAAATCCCGGCAATGCCTATGGCACGGTATATGAGAACGCGATTTCATCGGGCTTGTCGAGATACGAGCGGATGTATTCCACCTTAACTCCCTCCGGCGAGACGGTGACACGCACATGGCCAGAGTTGGGGAATTTATCGCCGGTTTTGTAGGCGTCTTCATTCTCCCAACTATAGAAGGGATTGGCAGGTTCGGGGAGCGACTGGTAGATGATGCCGTCGAGTTCCTGGCGGGCGAAGATGTGGTCGTGACCCTGGAAGAAGATCGTCACGCCCGAATCCACCATAACCTGATGAATGGTTTTATCCCACCCAGGGCGCTGGGTGGCCAGGTTAGCTGCGTCACCCCATTCGTAGCCATCCGCCAGTTCGATGCCGCCACGCCCGGTACCGAGCACGTGATGCGTGAAAACGAACTTGTATTTCGCAGTGCTGGTTTCAAGCGTTTGCCTGAACCAGCGATACTGAGTCTCGCCAAGGGTCACATTCCACAGGTCGCGATTTTTCTTCTGGTCTCGGTCAGCGCCAAATTGATTATCGACTGCTTGGGGCGAATGCCAATAGGGATCGATAACCACGAAGAGCGCATCCCCCCAGGTGAAGGCATAGTAGTCACGCAGCAGGCCGATGTGTTCGACGGATTCAGGATTGCCGGTGTAAAAATCATCCGGCGCGGGCTGTGGAAAATAAGCATTGCGAGCAGTCTGTGCCCAAACGGCGACGTTTTCGGCAGTACCGTCCAGGTTAGCTAGTGAAGCCTGCTCGTGGTTGCCATTGACCAAAAAAACCGGCGTTCCTACCAGTCCCAGCCATTGACGCTGGTTGATGTATATCCCGCGCACGGTCTCAGGATTCACATCTTTTAGCGTGTCCACGCTAAAATCGTCGCCGATGGTCATATAAAAATCAAGCTGGTCAGCGGCAGCGCTCAGTAATGTTCTGGTATACAGGTTCGGATCGAATTGATTCTTGGTGCGCTCGGGGTGTGAGTCGCCTTGAATACCAAAGGTGAAAGTGCTGCCCGGAGCCCTTTGGGTAACGAAGGTGCGTTCTTCGCCTGTGGCGCCATTGTAGTTGATGCGATAGTAATAGCGTGTATCGGCTTGCAACCCGCCGATTAAGGTTTCGAGTGGCGTGTTGGCAGTCGCGCTTTGCGGCTCGGTTTGCAAGGTGTAAGCACCCGTTGCTATGCCATATTCGTAAAAGATGGTCATGGATACGGCAGGCACAACATTGACCGTTACGGATGATGCGGTTGGTCGCCCCGTGATTTCATAGGCAATAAATTCGGGGTGGGTGGAGGTCGGCGCCAGAGGCGCATTGCCGCCCTTGGGCTTTTTTGTCGGCTCGACTGGGCTCGGCTCAACGGGCAGGGGTTCGGAAGGTACGGTAATTTGCTCGCTGATCAGCGCGGTTGCACTAGGTTGCTGCTCAGGGGCTGATGGAGCGGTTGGCGTTTCGACCGGAGCACAGGCCGCGAGGAGCACGGCCAGAAGGATGAATAGGTTACGTAAGGTATGCATGGAAGTTCCTATGACGTGCAAGGTAAATCGATGAATGATCTTTCGCCCGCCTGTTCATTATTTTAGCCTATTTAAACAGGAAATCTGTTTCCGGAATTTCCAGCATGGGGATCGCCTGGGAGTACAGGTATGCCCCGCTTGGCTGGCTTAGATCGCCAAGGAGCTCTTGGCGCAATCCATCTAGCTTCTCCTTCTGTTCGCTGGTCAACGTTTGGCTGACTTTGGTGAAATTGTTTGCCAGGTTGTAGCTAATCTCACCATCCAGCTCTCCGTATTGTTCCATCATGCTGAGCACTGTAGCTTGATCAGCGGTCTCGCCTGACAGGAATTTCCGTAGCTCGATTGAAATCTGCCGGCGAATGTCTACGATTCCGTGGAGCGAAGGTCTCTGAATGTCTACCAGTCCGGTGATCAGCTCCGCCTGGTCAGGAACCAATAGGGACAGCATCTCATCGCCAAGGTCACCGGTCATGTTGGTCGGGATAGCGTAGCTAGGGTCGCTCATGGCTTTGATATCTTTCAGGTAAAAAGAGCCGAAGTAGGTGCCGTGCCGCTCAGGGCAAAAGTAGACGTCAGCATCCAACGATCCAAGGTACCAGCTGAGCATATCAGCCGCGTAGGTCATCAGCGCCACTTTGACATCCCGGTCGAGTCCCTGGATATCGAATGGCTCATTCATCGTGGGCCATTCGAGCATGCCCTTACCTTTCAGTGCCTCCAGGCTCGCGAGCTGCGAAGGGTCCATCGCGCGGATCAGGTCGCCCATCAGTTGGGCGCGTTCAAAACTGATCTCACCATCGAGTTGGAATAACGCTCCGGAGTATGCTTTGACTGCTTCCTCGTCCAGCCCGGTTGTTCCTTCGGGCAGGTCGTCATTTAAAAGACGCTGGAAGGCTTTAATCAGCCCGAAGCGTTTGTATCCATACTCATTGATGGCGCTCACCTGGCTCTCCGCCAACCTCACCAGTTGGGCGCGTTGATCGGCGGTCAGGATATTGAGCATGTTCATGGCGGCACTGGTCAGGAAATCTCCGGCGTGGCCCATCTGGCTGGGATCGTTATCCCGCAGGAATTGAAAGCCCCAGAAGTCCGCCACTTTTCCAGGCGGGAAGAAGGAAGCGGCGCCCAGGTCGCCGGTCAGGAATGCCAGGGCGTCGAAGGCGATGGTCTTCCCCTGAGCTTTGTCTGATATCGCTTGTTCGGTGTTGTATGCAGAAGCTGTCCCACTGGCCTGGTCTCCACCCGCCTGGCTTCCCTTCTCATTTCCCTGCCTGCCGGTGTCGGGACCACGTTTCGGAAAGCAGGCCAGCTGACTTTGGACCATTTCGCAGAAACCTGTTTCCAGGCCTCTCGGCGATGAAAATTCACAGGTGTCTTGCTCAACTTTATCCGTACAAGCTGCAATGGCTTCCTCAGGAGGTGTAGGTTGATCCCCGGGCTTTCCCGGCCTGGCATCGGAAGCGGGTTTTGCTACCGATGAAGCCTCCATCATCTGAACGATCGGGGATGCGCTGGATTGAACCTCGGTGGAGAGTGGTGAGATCGTCCCTGGACTGACAGGTGAGCAGGCAGAGATCGACAGGCTTGCCATCAAGAACAGGTACATAATTTTAGTTTTCATTTTTTTTGTCCTTTCAACGTTATTGTTCGAAATCTTTTCTCCTGGCCCCTTCGAACAAGGCGGCGCGTAGGCCGTATCGCCATTCACGCTATTGTTTCCCAGCGTTCCGATCCCGGTTAAATTCTTTCATGATCCATAACTCCATTTAAAGATAATCAAGAGATTTGCCGGGTTCTATTGAGATAAGTTTACGAGTTTATAACCAACCCTGTCAGTGTTCCAGGTCACGATCGTCTGTGTAATGATGTGCAAAAAAAAACAATGATTGTGACCGGGGTCATCGTTTTACCCATCGGTTCATGACAGCAGTCAGGGGTAATGAAAGCCTGGGTGTGTTATGATTCCCCTATGCAAATTGACACGCTGGAACACACACGGGTGTTCCGTACCGCAGCCTGGATCTGGATCGGATACCTGGCGTCACTGGCATTCGTCGACCTGTTCATCTATGCCAGCCGGCCAATGACACCAGTCTTGTGGTATCACTTGTTGAATGTTGTTCCGGCGCTACTGTTTCTGGGGTTATCGTATTCGAATTTGATCCAAACATATCCCCGTGTGATGGTCCCTATGATGATCTTATTAATCTCATTGGCGCCACTCTTACTCAATCACTGGTTTGATTTGCGTCTTCCTGCTGCCCCCCTCGCTAATCTCGAGGGGATGGTGTTACGACAGCTACCTGTGCTTTTCGTCAGCCTGGTTCTGGTTGCATGGCACTATAATCTTAAGATTACCTTGGTCTATTGTGCACTAACTTTTATTTTTGAAGTGTCTAGCGTCGTGATTCTTAACCCATTTAGAGGCGAACAGCAGACGGTTTTCTATTTTGTTGCTGTCATCCGCTCAATTTCACTGGCGGTAGTCGGTATTTTCATAAACCAATTGATCACCCTTCTGCGAATGCAACAAGAGGCCTTGAAATCTGCCAACAAAGAGCTTACTCATCACGCCAGCGTTCTAGAGACGCTAGCTATCAGCCGGGAGCGCAACCGCCTGGCGCGCGAGCTGCACGACACATTAGCGCATACACTCAGTGGGTTGACCGTTCAACTAGAAGCTGCGAAAGCGTATTGGAAAGTAACGCCGGAAACAACCTACCAACTGCTGGTGAATTCATTGGATACTGCTCGCTCCGGCCTGGATGAAACGCGGCGAGCGCTCAAGGCGCTCCGAGCCACGCCGTTGGATGACCTGGGTCTGCTGCTAGCCATAAAAAAACTCTCACAAACGGCAGCCGAAAGAAGCCAACTCGAACTGGACTTGATCTTACCCGAGAAACTCCCTCCGCTTTCTCCAGACACCGAGCAGTGTATCTACCGAGTAACTCAGGAAGCGCTTGAAAACGTGGTCAAACATGCCAACGCGCACTACCTCTCTGTGACGCTGGCAGCCAAAGACTCTCAAATCACATTGGTTGTTCAGGATGATGGCCAAGGATCGGAGCAAATCCAAACTGAAAAAGCAGGTCATTTTGGCTTGGCAGGCATGCGAGAACGTGCTGATCTGGCAGGTGGCCGTCTGGCCATCCAAAGCGTACCGGGTCAAGGAACACGACTTCAATTGGAGATAATAGCTGCTTGAACATGATCCGCGTGCTGATTTGTGATGATCAAGCCATCATCCGCGATGGCTTGGAGATGTTGTTGAGGCTGGAACGAGACATCGAGGTTGCCGGATTAGCACAAGATGGTGTTGAAGCGGTAGAACTTGTGGCAGCGAAATCCCCCGACCTGGTTTTAATGGATTTAAAGATGCCGGGATTGAATGGCGTAGAAGCCACGCGGCGCATCCGGGCGCACCATCCTGCCATCAAAGTCCTGATATTGACCACCTACGATGATGATGAGTGGGTTTTCGATGCCATTCGGGCAGGCGCATCGGGCTACCTGTTGAAGGACACCCCGCGTGAAAAATTGATCGAGGCAATCCGGGGAACAGTAGGTGGTAAGGCATTTGTCGATCCAGGGGTAGCGGGGAAGATCCTGGAACAGGCAGCCAGCCAACAACTGCGCCCGCACGTTGAAATCTCTGAAAAACTGACCGCGAGAGAAGAAGATGTATTACGCCTGATGGCGCGTGGTTTGAACAATAATGAGATAGCAAGCCAGCTCCATCTTTCCGAAGGAACTGTCCGCAACCATGTCAGTGCCATCTTAACCAAGCTAGATGTGGCAGATCGCACCCAGGCGGTAATCATAGCCATTCAGCATGGCATCCACTGAGCAATGTAGAAATTCCATGACAGCCGTGCTTGTTTCACTGCGGACAGCCCAGCCGGGAGCCAGGCCTGGAAACGCAAGTAGCGAACCAAAGCCGGGCTGGGCTGGACTTACGCCGACCCAAACTGAGCGCAGCGAGCTCTTATTCGTCTCGTTGCTGAGGCGGGCCACGGCGTGCGCACGCCTCGCCGCGAACTGCACCAAACTGCACCATAAAAAACAAGGCTGCCCTTTCGGCAGCCTTAATCCCCCACCTGTGGGGGTCTGGCGGCTCACCACCGCCATATCCAGTGCCCCCGGAGCGATTCGAACGCTCAACCGTCTGATCCGAAGTCAGGCGCTCT
>CAZAGA010000122.1:0-9160 GCA_964484335.1 uncultured Anaerolineaceae bacterium | reverse complement strand
GCAACCAGGCTTCATATTGCTCAGCGATCGCACGCTCACCCCCAACAATCACCAGTCGGATGCAACCGGGAATCGATTTCCCAGAATTCTCCAGGTCGCTCACCCAGGCATGCCAGTAAGCCGTCGGCAGATCCAACACGGTAATGCCCTGCTCGCACACCCAGCGGTGAAAATCTACAAAACTCATCAAGCGTTCCGGACGGAGAACCAGGGTTCCACCGGCTACCAAAATTGGATAGATTTCCTCAACCGCTGAGTCAAAATTTAAGGTTGCGAATTGGAGAATCCGATCGGATGCCGTGATATGATAAGCGCCCTGAGCCCAAGCCACGAAATTCGCCAGGGCGCGATGGCAGATTTGGACTCCCTTGGGTTGGCCAGTCGATCCGGAGGTATAGATAAGATAGGCCAGATTGTCCGGAGTAGCCAGGTCATCATCTAAGACTCGCCCCGGTCGAGAAATTATTGGCCAGTCGGTATCCAACCTAACTAGAACCGCTCCAGAAGCTTCAAACAACTCGAGCAGACCTGGCTCTTCCGTCAGCAGCTTGTCCAAGGTAAGTACCACCTTAGCCTGGCTGTCAGCCAACATAAATTCCAGGCGCGGGCGTGGATATTTCGGATCCAAGGGGAGATAGGCTCCACCTGCCTCCAGAATACCCAGCAAGCCAACGATCATTTCTGCAGAGCGGGGGATGCAAACCCCAACCAACCTCTCCGGACCAACTCCAAGGTTTTGTAAATAAGCCGCTAACTGCCTAGAATCCCGAACCAGTTCTCGATAAGTCAAATCACGCCCATCTTCATCGTCTGTGCGGCCAGTAACAGCAATCGATTCCAGGCCTGAAGTCCGGCTAAATATGGACTGATGTACCAGCTTCTCCGGCATTGGAACAAACGGATCTTGATTAAACTCAACCAGGATTTTCTTTTGTTCGGATTCAGTAATTAACGGCAGGGTGTCAATCGATTGCTCTGGGTTAGCCACCACAGCCTTGAGAAGCATTTCCCAGTTTTCGAGCAAACGCCGGATCGTATCAGCCTTGAATAAATCCGTCGCATACTCAACCGAAACATGCATGCCATCCGGGATCTCGGTTAAGTTCAAGGTAAGATCAAAGGTCGAGGTATTGCTATGTACCTCAAGAGATTCAAAAGTCAAACCGGGCAAACGAATAGTTTGCTTGGGGGCGTTCTGCAAGACCAACATCACCTGGAATACCGGATTATGGCTGAGATCTCTTTCGACCTGTAGTTTTTCAACCACCAGCTCAAAAGGTACATCCTGGTGAGCATAAGCACCCAGAGCGACTTCGCGGACTCTTTCCAATACTTCTTTGAACGTAGGAGACCCAGACAAGTCGGTGCGCAAAGCCAGGGTGTTGATGAACACACCGATCAGGCTTTCCAATTCCGGACGGCTGCGATTGGCGATCGGTGAGCCAACTGTGAGATCGGTTTGCCCGGTATAGCGATATAGAAGAATTTTGAAGGCTGCCAGCAGGGTCATGAACAATGTAACGCCATAATGCTGGCTGAGGTGACGCAACGCATCCGTTAGCGACCTGGAGATACTTGACGTAAAAGATGCACCGCGCGAAGTCAACACGGCCGGTCTTTGAAAATCGGCTGGTAATTCTAGGGCTGGCGACTGTCCACCCAACTGGTTAATCCAATAAGCCAATTGGCCTTCCATCATCTCCCCACTCAACCAATCACGCTGCCAAACCGAAAAATCTGCATACTGTACTTTTAAGTCCGTCAATGGTGATGGTTTTCCGGTGGAATACGCGCCGTACAGCAAAGTAAGCTCATGGATGAAAACCCCCATCGACCAGCCATCGGAGATAATATGGTGCATGGTCAACAGAAACAGGTGCTCTTTTTCTGAGAGACGGATCAAGGTCACCCGAACCAACGGACCCGTAGCCAGGTCGAAGGGCTTGCGAGCTTCCTGGTTGGCCAGTCGCATGGCTTCTTGAAATAAGGGATTATTCACTCGGCCCTTCTGGGCTAAAATGCCATCAGGATTATTACCTGTTTCACCCATGTGCGGAAGCGTGGAGGTTAGATCGATCACCGGGATGGCGAGGATCATAGATGGTTGAATCACCTGGACTGGCTGGCCATCGATGCGGGTAAAAGTGGTTCGAAGCGACTCATGCCGGCGAATGATTTCATTCAAGCAACTGGTCAAGATTTGGACATCAACCCTGCCACTCATTCGCACAGCGGTTGGAATGTTATAAAAGGGGCTGGCCGGCTCAAACTGATCCAGGAACCACATCCGCTGCTGGGAGTAAGACAAAGGCATGTACACGCCAGCGCCCCCTGGCATGGTAAAGCGTTTCCGCGGCAGGATAACGGAGTTTGCCAGATCAACTCCTTGTTCCTTGAGGAGAAGCTCCAACAACTCAAGTTGTTCGGTTGATAATCCACTTACCAGCTCTGCTAACTCTTCAGCAGAAAGCCTGTTTTTCGAATCCCCTGCCATATTACTCCTTAGCAAAAAAGTCTTGCTTTGGTTCTGGTCTTTTATGAGTTTTTACAACTTTTTGAACGACCCGATTTAGCTTACCTTGATCTAGGCCGGCCAGATCATAATCAGCAGCAAAATAATGCTCATCCGTCTGGCAAGAGTGAACAAATTGCTCGAGAATTTTTATATAGGTATCTGAAAACCGTTGGATAGTTCCGGGCGAAAAACAATTCGCGCTATAAATCCACTCGAATTCCAATTGATCACCGAGTATACCATCTTCGCTTCCCGGAACAGCGCTGATCAGGCTATTCATTTCAATTAGAAATGCGCGTATTTCACTTTGATCAAATGGCAACCCGGTCGCTTCTTCTGCCAGGCCGAGCACCCGAGGCAGATCCTCTGGAAAGTCATCACCAAGCAGCTTGCTTGGCCAAGCGAAGTTTGACGCACCAGCACCCAGCGAAAGCATGCGTTCGATCCGCCCGAAATAATTGAAAGCGATCTGTGGCTGGGGCCGGTTTCTCAACAATTCCTGAGCGCGTGGATGGGCATACCGCAACCAACCATAGCCAAGCCCGTGTCCAGGCACAGCGCGAATTTGCTGTTTAACTGCCATTAAAATCGCAACAGGTTCCGCCTGATCTGGCAGGGCAATCCGGAGGGGATAAAGATTGGTAAACCACCCTACTGTGCGGGACAAATCGACCTCTGGGAAGGCCGTCTCTCTTCCATGGCCCTCAATCGCTATTAATGCGCTTTGATCGGAAACATTCCTCCCAGCAGGGGATTCCTCAATTCCGAAACATACAGCGAGCGTTTTTGCCAGGACTGATAACAGAAACTCCTGGATTTCTATCTTATAGATCGAAGAAGCCTCCTCAATCAGCCAACGACTCTCTTCGCGACCCAATCTTCGCTGGCTTTTTTGAATCGTACCCGTAGTATTCTCTCCAGCAGGGTTGTCTCGCAGAAGGGAAATTCCTGGCGACTGAGTGACTGCGAGCCAATAATCAAGCTCGGCTTCGATTGCGGAGGTATGCGCAGACTCAATAGATCGTCGCGCAAAATAAGCATAAGAGGTAGTTTTCGGCTGGAGATGGACAGTTACTGGAGGCCGGTTTTGGCTTTCAAGCTGCCAGTAAATTGCCAGGAAATCCTCGAGGATAATTGACCAGCTCACTGCATCTATCACCAGGTGATGGGCGACCAGTAGCAAAAGGTTTTTTGCGTCTTGAACCAACCCTTGATCGAAATAAATAATTTTGAAAAGCGGGCCTTGCTCTAGATCAAAGCTGGCTTGCACGTGGCTTGCATAAATTTCGATCTCCCTGCCCCGGTCGTGGGGAGAGTCGCAGGTAAGTTCAACAAATTCAACACAGGTTGTAAATGGAAAATCCTTAACGGGAGCTATTTCCTGGAGCCAGCCTTCTTGAGATAGATGATAACGAGCTCGCAGCATGTCGTGATGCCCTATCAAGATATAGGCTACTTGCTGAAGCGAGGTGGGGTTAAGCTGGCGGTCGATTTCTACCATGAGGCTCTGATTGAAATGGGCCGGTTTCTTCAATCCCAGATTAAAAAACCAGTGCTGGATCGGAAGCAAACCGACCAAGCCGTTAATCTCGGTTTGTTCTGCGATTGTAAGCGGCCCCTTTCCCGCCACTTGCGCCAACTCTGAAATCGTCTGGGCTTCAAACATCTGACGAGGGCTGATGTTTAACCCGGCCTGCCTGGCAAATGCAGTCGCCTGGATGCTCAAGATCGAGTCGCCCCCTAGCTCAAAGAAATTATCAAATATTCCAACTTCTTTTACTCCGAGAACCTGGCGCCAGACCTCGATCAATTTCTGTTCCACTTCAGGATCACGGGTTTGAGCCATAGTCGCCAAATGGGAAGGCAGAACAGATGGGAGGTCAGCCTCTCCAGCCATAACTGCACCACTTTGAACCAGTCGTGTTTTAGGTTGGATAATCGTATCTGGCCTAATGACCACTTGTTCAAGGAGCTGGGTCAGACCTAGGGCGATCTTCTCAATCGTCTCCGGCCCAAAAATATCTGTACTGTACTCTATGACGCCATCCAAGCCATGCTCGTTGCCAGCAAAGGTGACTGTCATATCAAATTTGGCCGCTCCGGTTGGTAAATCAAGCATGGAAACCTTTAGATCTGGAAGTTGGAGCGGCTCCACAGGCAAATTCTGCATTACAAACATGATCTGGAAGAGCGGGTTCCGGCTCGGATCACGGGCTGGTTGCAGATCGTTTACCAACAATTCAAAAGGCACGTCCTGGTGGGCATACGCGCCAAGGGCTGCATTCCGAACCCGCTGGAGAATCTCGCGAAAGCTAGCCTGTCCATCCAGCTTTGTCCGGATTACTAGCGTGTTGACAAAAAGACCAATCAAGGACTCTAATTCGGTGCGGGTGCGGTTGGCAATCGGCGTGCCAATGCTGATATCTTCCTGACCGGTAATCTCAAGCAGGAAAGATTTGAAACCAGCCAGAAGCACCATGAACAAAGTCGCGTTGTTCTTCAATCCAAGCTCAGTGAGCGCTTTCGCCAGGTCCGCATCCAGGTGAAATGAGTATTGACCACCCAGGTGAGATGGAACTGCGGGTCGAGTGTGATCTCCTGGGAGAAGTAATTCCTGCGGTTGATCCTTGAGAACTTCTCGCCAGTAGGAAAATTGCTCCTCGTATTGACCAGCCTGGATGACCTCACGTTGCCAGGCTGCAAAATCCGCGTACTGGATTGCCAGTTCAGGTAGCGAGTGCTCTGCCAGAAGTACCCCATCTGCCAGCCGATGGGTGTAGGTCTGCACAAATTCACGAATTAGCACACCGGTGGACCAACCGTCGGCAATGATATGGTGGAGCACCATAAGAAGCAGATGCTCCTGATCGCTAAGATGGATCAAAGCCAACCGGAAAAGTGGCGGTTGGGCGAGATCAATTGGTTGCCTGGCTTCTAACATTCCCCATTGGACCGCTTTCTCGCGCCGCCCTGCCAGGTCTAAATCCTTCAGGTCACGAAAATCAAGCCGGGTCAGCTCAAGGAATATTTTCTGATGGATCACCTGGACCGGCTGGCCATGCTCTGTCGTGATTGCACTGCGGAGAACCTCATGGCGGCGGATAATCTCGCTCAGGCTATCCAGCAAAGCGCCTTCGTCCAGGTTGCCTTCCAAGTGTAATAATAACGGCACCGAATAAACGGGCGTACCTGGATTGAACTGCTCCAAGAACCACAGGCGTTGCTGTGCATAGGAGAGCCTGAGGGGCTGGGGGGGAAGCGCCGTGCGGCTGTCTCGTTTGATCGAAAGAATTGGATAAATGGCCTCTTCGCTTGATGGCCGAGCGATGAGCGCGGCTAATTTCGCTACCGTCTCATTTTCGAATATTGAGCGCAAGGGAAGATCAATATTAAATAAGTTCCGAACTCGAGAGACCAACTGGGTCGCTAATAAGGAGTGGCCACCTAACTGAAAGAAACTCTCATGAACACTTTGTGCTGTTGAGCCAAGCATCTGGTTGAACAAGCCGAGCAGGATTTCTTCCACCGGCGTGCGCGGCGCAACGGGACCAAGTTGCCAACCAGTCTGTCCGGCCCGCGGTAGGTCCCAGGTTTCCAGGGCTTTTCGATCTACCTTGCCACTGCGATTAACCGGCAGGGTTGGCAGGATCACAAAACGATTGGGCAACATATACTCTGGCAATTGGTTACCCAGGTGCTCAAGTAAATCCTGAATGTCGAGATCGCCTGCCTCGCTTGCTAGAAAAGCGATCAATCGCCGGTTCACATTGGAATTATCCATGTCGGAGTTGTCGCTCTGGCTCGCTTCCCCAGGCAAACTCCCAGTCGTGTTCCTGCTTGAATGCACAACTACTGCCACATCCAGAATAAGCTGGCTGGTGGGTGAAATTTCACCTGGAATTTTTCCACTCGGAACATATTTACGAATTGCGGCTTCAATTTCTCCTAACTCAATCCGGTAGCCGCGCAGCTTCACCTGCTGGTCTATTCGCCCAATAAATTCCATCAAACCATCGTCGCGCCAGCGAACCAGGTCACCCGTCCGGTACAACCGATCTCTGACAGATCCGTTTTTTCCAACTGATTCCAGGTAATTGAACAAGGGATTGCTGACAAACTTTTCTTTGTTCAACTCTGGACGATCCAAATAGCCTCTGGCCACGCCGACACCACCAATCCACAATTCGCCCGGCAAGCCAATAGGGAGGATTTCCCGGTTCGGATCCATAACATAAACTTGGGTATTTGCAATTGGCCGGCCAATCGGCGGGTCGCCAGGAATTGCCGGGTCAAACAGGTAGGCAGTAGCACAAACCGTGGTTTCCGTCGGGCCATAGGCATTATAAAAATTCCGTCCGGCTGCCCAACGTTCAGCAACTTTTCGAGGGCAGGCCTCACCGGCCGCAATTACTGTTCGAAGCGCTGGAAGAGATTGGATGTTGATATCTTCTCCAGGTAAGACCGCCAGTACGGAGGGAGGTAAAGTGACCGTCGTGATTGCATGCCGGTAGAGAAGCTTGACTAACTCCCGGCCATCAGCAATCACTTCCTGGGTTGTCAGGTATAACCCAGCTCCATTTGCCAGGGCCATGAAAATCTCCCAAACCGAGGCGTCAAAGCTAATTGGGGAAAATTGGAGCACCCGGCTGCTCGGAACGATTTCAAAAGTTTTTTGCTGCCAGCAAACCAGGTTACAAATCCCGCGGTGACGGAGTTGGGCACCCTTGGGCTGGCCAGTAGAACCTGAGGTATAAATCACATAAGCCAGGTTCGTGGGCCCAACCAGGTTGTTTACAGGGGAATTACTACCGGACGCATCGCTAGCGGGAGATTCATGGCCAACCTCCCGATTGAAAAGTGGGCCGTCCTCCGCATTCAGCAAAATCACCTGAGACATCGCCGGCAGTAAATCCAGGTCAATGTCAATCTCGGGTTGGGTGACTAAAATGTCAACCTGAGAGTCTTCAAGCATGAAGCACAATCGCTCGAGGGGATAATTCGGATCGAGTGGTAGATAAGCTCCGCCAGCTTTGAGCACGCCGAGGATGGCAATCACCATTTCACAAGACCGGTGGGTCAATACCCCTACCAAAACCTCTGGCCCAACACCATACTGAACCAGATGCCGGGCGAGTTGATCGGCGCGCTGATTCAGCTCACCATAGGTCATAACCCGCTCTTGCCCAGGATCAGGAGGCGAAAATACCAGGGCAATCGCCTGGGGATTTAACCTGGCACGATCTTCAAATAACTGGTGAATACAGCGATCCGTTTGGAAATCAGCGTCTGTATGATTCCAATCAAGCGCTAATTGACGCAGTTGAGCATCAGGCAACATTCCTAGATGGCTGATTTTTTCTTCCGGATAATCCAGGGCGTTTTCAAGCAACACTTGATAATGCTCGATCATTCGTTGGATCGTATGCAGATCATAGAGGTCTGTTGTAAATTCAATCGCGCCACTTATCTGCTGACCCTCTTCATGGAATACCAGGCTGAGATCAAACTTGGCCGTACCATTTTCCACCGAAGTGTTGCTCATCGATAGACCAGGTAATTTGTGCGACTGTTTCAAAGCATTCTGTAGACCAAACATGACCTGAAACAATGGGCTACTGCCTAGATCCCGATTGGGGCTCAGGCTTTCAACCAACAATTCAAATGGAAGATCCTGGTTAGCGAAGGCTTCAAGAGTATTATCTTTTACTTGAAGTAAAAATTGGCGAAAACTTTGCTGGCCATGCAGGTTGTTTCTCAAAACCACTGTATTTACAAAGAAGCCAATCAAGTTCTCAATTTCAGCCCGGGTGCGATTGGCTAAGGGAACGCCGGTCGAGATATCTTCCTGGCCACTGTAGCGGTAGAGCAGGATTTGGAAAACACCCAGCAGGGTCATGAAGAGGGTCACTGCCTCCCGCTGGTTGAAATCCCGTAACTTTGAAACTAAGTGGTCAGGCAGGACAAAAGTATAACTACTACCATTACGAGTGCGTTTTCTAGCCCGGGGGCGGTCCGTAGGTAGGTCTAGTAATGGCAAGCTGTCGGCTAATTTCGACTGCCAATATTCCAATTGTTTATCTACGGAAGCGCCCTGGAGGTACTGCCTTTGCCAGACAGCATAGTCAGCGTATTGAACCTTCAAGGGCGGCAGCGGAGATGGATGTCCTTCTAGAAAGGAGGCATACAATAACGAGAGCTCATACACCAATACGCCGACGGACCAACCATCCGCAACAATATGGTGTACATTCACCAGCACAACGGTCTCTTCGTCTCGCAGGAATAGCGCTAGCAAGCGGATCAAGGGACCGTTCGAAAGATCAAAAGGCAATCGTGCCTGTTCGATACTCAGGCGTGCGACTTCATTCCTCCGCTCAGGTTCTGGTAAGCCCCGTAAATCCATCACCGGTAGGGATATCTCGACTTGGGGCAGAATTAACTGGTAAGGTTGCCCGTCTTCAGAGCCAAAAACTGTGCGGAGCGTTTCGTGGCGCTGAAAAATCTCCCGAATACAGCTTTTAAGCAGTTCGAAATCTAAATGCCCAACCAGGCGTACAGCCGTTGATAGGTTATACAGTGGCGTACCCGGTTCAAGTTGATCCAAGAACCACAACCTTTGTTGGGCAAAGGAGGTCGGCATGCGAA
>CAZAGA010000121.1:0-9285 GCA_964484335.1 uncultured Anaerolineaceae bacterium | reverse complement strand
TGAAATGCCGGAAATGCGGTGGAAAAGCCGCGATCAATATGTCGCAGCATAAGCTAGCACTATGTAAGGAGCATTACCTGGAATGGCTGCCTGAACAGACCGAGCGAATCATCCAGAAGTATAAGATGTTCAGTCGCCAGGACCGGATCCTGGCCGCAGTTTCGGGTGGCAAAGACTCGCTTTCCTTGTGGGACATCCTGACCCGCCTGGGCTATTCGGTGGATGGGCTATATATTGGGCTGGGTATTGACGAGGGGGTGAAGTATTCGGCGGAGAGCCAACGCTACTGCGAAAAATTTGCCCAGGAACGCAACCTGAAACTGCGGGTGGTCGATATCGAGCAGGAAATTGGGGCTGGGATTGCGAAAATTGCCGCTACTACCCAACGCGGCCAGGAAAAACCTTGCGCGGTATGCGGGATGTCCAAACGACATGTAATGAACCGAGCGGCTCGCCAGGGGGGTTACACAGTGCTGGTTACTGGCCATAACCTGGACGACGAAGTAGCCACCCTCTTTGGAAATACGCTGAATTGGATGGCAGGCTACCTGGTGCGCCAGGGGCCAGTGCTGGAGGCGAACCGAGATGGAATGGTGCGCAAGGCCAAGCCGCTATGCCGGTTTTATGAGCGCGAGATGGCGGCCTACGCTTTGCTGCGGGACATCGAATACATTTATGAAGAATGTCCTTTTGCCAGCGGAACGAAGTCAATTTATTACAAGGAAGTTTTGAACCGGCTGGAGGCCGACCGACCAGGCGCCAAGCTAAATTTCTACCTGACCTTCCTGCAAGCGAAGGAAAACGGGCTGTTTGCGCCGCAGGCAGACCCGGAGGCGGAAACGCTGCACACCTGCCCGACCTGCGGGCAGGCGACCAGTAACCCAGGCGAATGCACCTACTGCCGGCAGGCGCGCAGGGTCCAGGAGCTATGAAACAGGGCGTGGCAAGAGCAGCGGTGATCGTTGTGGCAGCCTACATCGGTGCGCAGATGCTGGCTGATATTGCCAGTTTAAAAATTGGGGTGGTGTTTGGGTTGGCTGTCGATATGGGGACATTTATCTATCCGATCACCTTTACACTGCGCGACCTGGCCCATAAGCAGCTTGGTAAACGCAATGCCCAAACCCTGGTGATCAGCGCCGGGGTGATCAACCTGTTCATGGCGGGGTATTTGTGGTGGGCAGCCAGCGTGACCAGTGATCCTAGTTGGGGGTTAGGCCGGGAGTTTTCAGCGGTCCTGGCGCCGGTCTGGCGAATTGTGTTGGCTTCGATTGTAGCCGAGGTGGTCAGTGAGCTGCTGGATACGGAGATTTATCATTGGTTCGTCACACGGATTACCCGGCGTTACCAATGGCTGCGAGTCTTAACTTCCAACTCAGTTTCAATCCCGGTTGACAACCTGATTTTTTCTGTCGGTGCGTTTGGGTGGGTGCTGCCCTGGGCGGTGGTTGGTCAGATTTTTCTATTCAACCTGCTGTTAAAATATGGGATGACCCTGGTAAGCCTGCCGATGATCTACCTGGCGCCTGGTCGCGAGACTGTGGATGAGTAGGAAACAAAAGGTTCATCTAGCTAATCAAGCAATCTTTAACCTTTCACATAGGATAATTTTTCGACGATCTGGTCATTTTGGACACGATAAATATCCACGCCGCGAATGTGACCAGGCTGGCCGTTTTTATTCACCCAGTGGTAAGTCCAGCGCATCACCACACGCTCACTAAATCCGAAAATTTCCTCAACTTCAAACCTGGATTGGACCGAATCCTGGAAAAAAGCCAGCCAAAAAGAGCGGAATGCGGCTTGGCCTTCGATACGTTCTCCATCGGGTGCAGGGTAGGTATTTTCGAAGACACATTGCGGGGTTGTCAAAGCCATCATTTGCTCAATATTGCGATGATTGAGGGCATCATTGAATTGGAGCACAATTTGGGTAGAAGATGAATCGAATTGTTGCACACCAGAAATTTTCATTCTACACATCCTTTTGTCTTGGAGATTAACCGGCTAGCTGCCAGGCTTCGATTAACCAGGCGCGCACCTGGTCGTCAATTTCATTGCTGGAGAACAATTCCAAATGGTGTGTGAACCGGCCGAGGGATGGTTCGACAATCTGCTTCCAGCGGGGGGACGAGTCATGCCGGCGAAGGGCAACCGTCAGAACCAGTGGTGCAAGCTTGCCCTGTAGGTACTGACCTGGCCGCCAGGCCATTGCAAATACCCTGTGGCGAGAGAAAGCGACCTGGCTTTTACTGACCCGCAATTGGGCCGGTCCGATAGCATCGATCGATTGCCACAGGGCTGTGAAGATTGCCCATGCTTCGGGGCAGCCAGAGAAGAACTGCTCCAGGGCCAGTCGGAGGTCTTCGACCGGATTGTCGCCTGGCATTGTGAATGGGTATTTACCGGATCTCAACCGGGTGGCGGGCCGCCTGGAGCGCGAGAGCATTCTCGAACAGGGCTACATCCTGGCGGAGCATGTCGGGATTGTCCTGGTCGTAGATTCCGACGCAGACCATATCATTTGAGCGCATTGCCTCGGCAGCAACCTGGAAGGCCTGGGCGGGGTCATTGCGCCCGGCGGCCAGGATTTTGTAATGGACGACCGGCCTGGAGAGGCCATGAATCAAGCCAAGCATTTGGGCGCGGTCTTCTTCCAGAAAGCGCTCTTCCAGACCGGCGATGTGCTCGGGGTGCTGATCGCGTGGGATTGGGTTGTAATAGGAGCACAGGTAATAGTCCACATCCAGATGATCTTCCGCCCATGCGATCACCTTCGGGCTGTGAGCGGCAATGCCTGCTAACAGGCCGTGATCCCGGATGTTCTGGATGACGGGTGGAATTTCAGCCAGCTTGCCCTGGAAGTAAAGGTAATCCATAACCCCGCCATGAATGTGGCAGGCTCGAGCGCCGTGTGAAACTGCCCGCGAGATACAGGTTTGGTGATCACCGACTTCCGGGCAGGTCTGGGCAAACCACTGGATCTGGCCGCCGGCATCCCAGTACTCAAGCAAGAAGCGCAAGACGTGGTGGTCGGTGCGCGCAATCAAGGTGTTGACGCCCAACGCCTCGGCCTGGCGCAGGGTGGCTTTGATCCGCTCGGTGGTGAAGTAACGCATCATCTCCTGGTCTGTTTGCGGCGACTGGTGAGAAAAACCACTAAACGGATTGCTGCCCAGGATCAGCCGGCTGACGGATGTAGAACCCAATTGAACTTGTTCCAATTGCGCAACTCCTTTGTTCAAGGTTGGTGAGATCCCCGGAGCAAAATGCCCGGGATCTCGACCAGCAAAGTCTTAGGCCAGCTCCAGGTAGCGTTCTACCTCCCAATCACTGACCTTCATGCGGTATTCTTCGATCTCAGCCCATTTGGCGCGGGTGAAGGCTTCATAGAGCTGCGGGCCGAGTGCATCTTGCAGGGTGGTGTCTTTTCCGAGCTCACGCAGCGCTTCGGAAAGTGAGCCGGGTAGTTCAGCGATGTTCATCGCTTGACGCTCTTCTTGGGTCAGGTGATAAACGTTTACATTGTTCAGCGGGTCTGGCAAGGAAAGTTGGTGATCGATGCCGTCCAGGGCGGCGGCCAGCATGACGGTGAAGGCCAGGTATGGATTGGCAGAAGGGTCAGGGAAGCGCAGCTCAGCGCGCATCGATTTATCCTGCCCTTCCGTATAGCGCGGAATGCGGATTAGGGCGGAGCGGTTGATTTGTGCCCAGCCGACATAAACCGGCGCTTCATAACCTGGTACCAGGCGCTTATAGGAGTTGACGGTAGGGGCAACCACGGCCGCCAAGGCACGCGCATGGGCAAGCTGGCCGGCGATGAAGCCATAGGCCAGCCCCGAAAGATGGTAAGGGTCATTTGGGTCAAAGAATAAATTCTCGCCGCTCGCGTCAAAGAGGGATTGATGGCAGTGCATGCCCGAGCCGTTGATCCCGAAAATCGGTTTGGGCATGAAGGAGGCGATCAAGTCATGGCGGGCAGCGATGGCTTTGACCGTGTATTTCATAGTCAGGACATTGTCCGCGGTGCGTAAGGCATCGTCAAAGCGGAAATCGATTTCGTGTTGGCCGAGGGCGACTTCGTGATGGCCGGTTTCAACCTCCAGACCCATGCTCAGCAGGGCATCCATCAATTCGGAGCGGACCCGAACGGCTTCGTCATTGGCTGAGAAATCGAAATAACCACCGACATCATGCGGGACAGGGTGAATACTGGTTGCGCCGTTGCGCTTGAACAGGAAAAACTCCGGTTCTGGGCCGACGTTGAAAGTCCAGCCACGTTGTTTCACTTTCTCCAACTGGCGTTTAAGTGCGCCGCGTGGATCACCCGGGAAGGGGCTACCATCCGGTTGAAAAATGTAGCAGAAGACCCGCGCCCGGCGTAACTCAGACGGGCTCCAGGGCAGGGGGGTATACGTGCCTGGGTCGATCACCAGGCGCATATCGCTTTCCTGAATGCGAGCGAAACCCTCGACCGATGAGCCATCGAACCAGACGCCATCTTCAAGGGCAGCGGGGACGCGGTGGGTGGGGATGTCGACGCTTTTCACCGTGCCGGTGACATCCGTAAATTGCAACGATAAAAACTTTACTTGATCTTCCTTTATCTTGGCGAACAAATCATTTGACGACATCTAGGTCTCTCCTCTAGACGAATATGGTATATTAACTCCATGAACACTTCTTCTAATTGTAAGCGAACTGTCCGGCCTTTGTACGATTGGGAAATCTTAGAAGCGCAAAAGGTCTTTGGGGAAGGGTTAAAGTATGACCGGGTGCGAATCCACGAGTGCGCCAACTGGACCAACAGTATGGATCGCCTGGGCCGTAAGCTCAAGGGGATGCCAGCCGTGAATGTCAATAACGCTTTGACACTGGGAAATCAGTGCTATTTTCCAGTGCGACTGCTAGATGAGGCTGTTCCTGTCGGTCACCTGGAACATTATAAACTAGGTTGGTTGATTCATGAGTTAACTCATGCCTGGCAATATCAACACCTGGGCTGGCGATATTTGTGGATGGCTTTATCGGCGCAGTTCAAGGGAAAAGGGGCGGCCTATGATTTTGAGGGAGAAGATGGGCTAAAGAAGCGGCGCCGGGAAGCCTGGACGTTGGAGAAGTTCAACCTGGAACAACAGGGCGATATCGCCCGGACGTACTATGACCGGGTTTGCCGGGGTATGGATGTCACCGCCTGGCAGCCGTATGTAGAAGAATTTCAGAAGACGGTTTGAGGCCCTTAATATCCGCGACTGGTAGTGTTATACTTGGTCAATTGGGAGTGGTGGGGTCCCGGTGGGCTCCCCGGTCTTCAAAACCGGTGGCGGGTCGCGTGGCGGGCCGCGGTGGGTTCGACTCCCATCCACTCCCGCCAGACATTTAACAGCCTGGCGGGATGTTGTAGCTAATAAATTAAACCTGATACAGGGAAAAATCATATGTTGGTAGAACAGGATAGCGATCTATTTACCCGAATTGTGGGCAGGTATTTGAGGGTTGATGATATTACGCTGGGAAGCGAGCGGCAGAGCTACCTGGTTCGCTACCGAGGAGAACTGCTGGGGGATTCGGCTGAAGCGTATGATGGCTTGGCTGCCGCGCTTGGACCGTACGATGTAACTCCGCTGTTCAGGAAGGACAAAGGCCAGGCGGTGGTGCTGCTAATGAGAGGCAAGCTGAATCCGCAACCCTCCAACCCGTGGGTCAACCTGGTGTTGTTCAGCCTGACGGTGATCAGCGTGCTGTACGCCGGAGCATTGTTCTCCTATAGCGGCCCAGCGCCAACCAGTCCAGCAGAAAGTTTCCTGCTGCCATTGCGTCACCTGGGGGATGGCGTGCCTTTTGGCGTTTCGATGCTCGCAATACTGCTGGCGCATGAATTCGGCCATTACCTGGTGGCACGTTATCATAAGACCTACGTAACCCTGCCGTATTTTATTCCATTACCAATCAGCCCGTTGGGTACGATGGGGGCGGCGATCTTAATGAAAGAGCCGCCGAAAAACCGTCGAATTTTACTGGATATTGGCCTGGCCGGGCCGGTGGCTGGCCTGGTCGTGGCGATTCCGGTACTGCTCCTGGGCCTGTCGCTTTCGAAAGTTGAACCATTACCGGTTAGCATGGCGGGTAATTTCCAGGTAGAAGGCAACTCGATCCTGTACTTGCTGGCCAAGTATCTGGTATTCCAACAGTGGCTGCCGGCCCCGGCTGATTATGGTGGCCTATCGCCGCTGGTTTATTGGGTCCGCTATTTTTTCACCGGGCTGCCGGCGCCTCTGGGCGGCATGGATGTAATTATTCACCCGGTAGCCTGGGCGGGCTGGGCCGGGCTGCTGGTGACTTCACTGAACCTGGTGCCGGTGGGGCAACTGGATGGCGGACAGATCACCAACGCGATCTTTGGCCGAAAGGCGCAATTGCTCTGGCCATTTGTCATCATCGCGCTGGTGTTGATGGGCTTTTTCTGGTCGGGATGGTGGTTGTGGGCTTGCCTGGTGTTTCTGTTTGGCCGGATGATTGCTTCTCCGCTGGACGAGATCACGACGCTCAATCCAGGGCGGAAGTGGCTGGCTGCCCTGGGGTTGGTGCTGTTTTTCCTGGTCTTTATCCCGGTGCCTTTGCAGATTTTCTGATTCGCCTTAAGTTTTTTCAATAGGCGGCAATGCGGATTTTGCGCATTGCCGCCTGCATATTTAATGGCCAATTATTGCTTCTAATCCCATGATTGAAATGAAACCGCATTCAAACTGTCAAGTGGTAAGGTGATATTACCACTTGACAATAATTATTTCCATGCTACACTATTTATGCTTATGGTCACCGGAACCCGTTTTCAATCGCTTGAAAAGACCCGCCTGTCCGATGAAGTGGCGCGCCAGATCGCCCAGGTGATTCGCGAGGGCCGTTACCAGCCTGGCCAGGTTCTGCCTGCTGAAAGAGAAATGTCAGCGCAATTCAAGGTCAGCCGCCCAGTGTTGCGCGAGGCATTACGGATCTTGGAAATTCAAGGTTTGATTGAAATTCAGCATGGTCGAGGAGCTTTTGTCAAAAGCCATGGTACCGATATTCTGAATGTCCCGGTTGACCAGTGGTTACGCGAAAATTACTCGCTCCTGGAGCAGTTTTATGAGGCGCGACTTTCAATTGAGCCTACTTGTGCTGCTCTGGCGGCCAAACGTGCCACAGAAGAAGAAATCTCTTTTCTGCGCCAGTTAATGGCTGAAGAGGTTGAGCTTACCCAGGAAGAAAATGTGCCCACTTTTGTCAGCTTGGATATCGATTTACACACGGCTGTAACGAAAATGTCGGGAAATACTTTTCTGGCCCACATGATGAATTCCCTGATTAATCCAGAAACCGATATGCGAAAAATCGTGTTGCGTTTACCCAGACACTTGCCGGTCGCGCATGGTGGTCATTCCGAAATTGTTGAAGCGATCGCTCGTCACGATCCGGATGCGGCCCGCCAGGCAATGATTACAGCCTTGCAGGCCCCTTTGGAGGCAATCAAAATTTTCTTAGCTGAGCAGGAGTCAATTGAAAATGCCTAAGCGCCTTGCCGTGTTACACACTAGTTTCGTATTTATCAATGTTGAACCTGTGTTCAAAGATTTATTCAAAGAATTGCTTCCCGAGGTGGGCATTGTCGATTTTGTGGATAGCGATGTGCTTGCAGCGGTTAACCGAGATGGTGGTATCAGCCAATCCCACATCCGGCGCATGGTTCATCTGGCTCAAGCTGCAGAGGATGCTGGTGTTGATCTAATTTTCTCGGCTTGTTCGTCACTGGGTCCTAGCATCGATGTTGCCCGGAAAATGGTGCATACGCCGATAATTAAAATTGATGATGCGATGACTCAACGGGCTGTTGAGTTGGGAAGCACAATTGGGGTCATGGCTACGGTACCGACGACTTTACCGCCGACCCTTGACCTGCTCGGCCAGCAATCGCAAGCACAGAAGAAGCCGATTGTCACGAAAACTCACCTGGTTGAAGGGGCCTGGAGTGTGCTGATGGCCGGGGATCGAGCGCGCTACGACCGCATGGTGGCGGATGGGGCCCAGGCCCTGGCGCCTCAGGTTGACCTGATTGTGCTGGCGCAGGCATCGATGTCCCGCTTGGCACCGCTGTTGTCATCAGAAACCGGAAAACAAGTATTGAGCAGCCCGCGGCTGGCAGTGGAGTATGTCAAGTCGCTACTAGAGAACATAGGGACGGATTAGGTTTATTGCTGCAAGAACGACATACCGAGAAGAGAAGTAGAACAAGAGCGAAGGAGGTGCCCGAGGAACGATTAGTCGCCTGTTTGTATCGAAGTATGTTTAGAGAAACCAATACCAACTTAATCACCTGGAGGAAGAAATATGAAACACGCTAAGTTATTCATTATGCTGCTAGTCCTGATGGCATTGGCCCTCTCGGCCTGTGGAACAAAGGCGACTGAAGCGCCTGCTGCTGAAGAAGCTGCTCCAGCCGCAGAACAAGCTGCCGGTGAGCAGTTCTTTGTTTTCCTGCCCAAGGGCCTGGACAACCCTTATTGGGATGAGTGCCGCAAGGGTATGGAAGCAAAGATGGTTGAAATCGGCGTCAAAGCGGAGTTCCTTGGCCCCGAGAAATCGGATGCGACCAAGCAGGTTGAGATCTTCGAATCTGTGATTGCCCGTAAACCGGCTGCGATTGCTGTCTCACCGAATGACCCCAGCACCGTCAAAGACGCGATTCAGAAGGCCACGGACGCTGGTATCCCGGTCATCACCTGGGATGCTGACGCTCCCGATTCTGCTCGCTTGCTGTACATCGGCACCAACAATGTGGCTGCTGGACGTACTGCGGGTGAAGAACTGGCCAAGCTGCTGGGCGGCAAGGGCAAGGTTGCCATCATCAACGGCGCTTTGACCGCAGCCAATGCTCAGGAACGCGTTCAAGGCTTCAAAGAGGCTCTGGCTAACTATCCGGATATCGAAATCGTTGCGGATGAACCCACTGATGACGATCCTGCCAAGGCGCTGTCTGTGTCTGAACAACTGCTTCAGGCTCACCCAGACCTGGCTGCATTTTATGGCGTAACCGGCGTGGGTGTACCTGGTGCTGCTGGTGCAGTCAAGCAGGCGAACAAGTGCGACAGCGTGAAGGTTGTCGGTTTTGACGTGGTCCCGCAGGGTATTGAATTCATGCGCCAGGGCTGCGTAAGCGCTTTGATTTCTCAGCGCCCCTTTGGGATGACTGCACAAGCGTTAGAGATCATGGTTGGCCTGGCTAAGGGCGAGAAACCTGAGTCGACCAAC
>CAZAGA010000120.1:0-9358 GCA_964484335.1 uncultured Anaerolineaceae bacterium | reverse complement strand
TCTATGAGAGATCAGGGTTCTCTTGCAAGAACCGGTCAAAATCAAGCTCACCTGGCGACTGACCATATCCTGTCAGTATTGCTGCGGCTTCGCTGCGATGCTGGATACCGTGGGTAACCACGTGAATGATCGTCTGCCATACTTTCGGCCCACGAAGTGCACCATCACCATACCGTAGATTGAGGCCTTCATCGCTCAATCCGGCCACGTAATCGAACCAGGCAGCACGTTCGATATCCCAACGGCCCTTCAGCGTTGCAACATCGGCGAAGTCGTCAGCTTTCAGAATTTCATCTGGGTCCAGCGCCTGCAAGACAGAGCGCCAGCCATACTCAGCGTCCAGGGTATGCACCAGGGTACTGCGCAAGCTTCCCCATCCGGGATCAGGAGTGTGTTCGCGTATGAATTCGCCTACGGAAATCCGCTCGCAGATGGCGAGAATGCGGTCGTTTGCCCAGAAGTTGAAATGAACCAACGCGGTAATGTCGTTCTTGTTCATGGTTCACGCTCCGCCTGATCCATAAGAGTCAACAGTGAGTTGAACGCCTTATCTCTCACGCTTTCCCTCCTCTAAAAGCCTGACCATCTCATCGATTCGCCTGGTACGTGTCTCATCGCGTTTCGCGCTTTCAATCCACCGAATGAAGTTTTTACGATAAAACGTCGGTAACCCATCGAAGAATATCTTGGCTTTGGGGTTGCTCGAAAGCGCGGTTGCGATGTCAGGAGCCAGGTTTCCTTCATGCGGTCCTTCTAATGACAATTTCACGGTCACAGTCGCGCCAGGCTCGATTCCACTGTCTCGTAACCAAGCTGCCCCTAACCGAAGAAAATATGCCTGTCCCAATGCACCCAGCGTGCCTCGCACAGGAACGTCATTGACCGTTCCCGAAACAGGATAACGCGGTCTTACTCCCCAGAATTCGCGAGGTGAAAATGGAAGCGCGACAAATGTGAAACTGCCTTCTTTCTGAATAACTGCATCAAATGATGCTTGATTTGTTTCGCTCATCTTGATATTTATTCTTGCACGTGATTATGTTTTTTTGTATGGCTTGCTGTCCTTAGGACCGGCATCGCGACCCTTTGGATGATTGGCCTTCTGGTTCCTGGCTGCTTTGCTGGCTGTCTCAACGATCCGTTTCCGTCGCGTAGCCTCCGTCTTCGCACCCTTGATCCACTCGAGGATCCCTCTTTTGGAAGAATCCGGAAATCGATCGAAGAGACGACGTGAACCAGGGTGCGCGTCGAATTCTCTGCGGAGATCGTCAGGCACCTCCAATCGTTCTACATCATCCAGGAAATCCCATGTGCCGCTCTTCCTGGCTTGTTCAACCAGGGCCATGCCACCTGGCTCCATAAGCCCGGCTTCCATGAGTCGACTGACCCTCTCCTTGTTGGCTTGAGACCAATTACTCTTCGGGTTGCGTGGAGAGATCCTGAGCATTGTCCGCTGTTCGTCAAGCTTCCTGGGAAGGCTGTCAACCCACCCAAAGCAAAGGCACTGATCAACGATTTCATCATAGCTCAGGGTTGGGTGGCCCGCATCCTTTTTCCAAGTCACCAGCCAAATACTGCTGCTCGAAGCATGGTGCTGTGCTAACCACTCGCGCAGCTCTGCAGCGGATTCAACTATTATCTGCTCGTGTTCCTTGGTCATGAGTTTACCTCAAGGCGCCAAACGACAGGCTTCGCCCGCCTTGCGAAGCGCATTGGAGCGGCATCGGCTGGAACACGGTGTTAGGCTTACACTCACGTGCAATGTCGGGTGGCTTGAGATTGTAAATCACTGACTGCTTTTGAAAATTCTGGATTGAAATCGCTCGGGGTATGCAGCACAATAGCCCCAGACATCCAGTTCAGGTAGACGAACGCCTTTGCTATTGAGTAACGTAGTGATGTCGGTTCGATGGGCGATGCCATGATAAACCACTGACATGAAGATTAGGCGTGCTTGATAATCGAATGTCCAACCCTTGCCTTCTTCATGCACATTCTGAGTTGCTGGTACATCCTGAAGCGTATCTAGCAGCGCTTTGTACAAAGTGGTTTCGTATACTGCCATTTGGGATATCCTTGGATTGTTCTCCCACTTGAAGTCTGGTTCTGGATAAATCGCGTGAATTCGTTTCAAAAAGCTAATCTCTGCCTTCAGAAGATGAGCAAAAGTATCACGAACAGCCCCGTACGAACCTGGAATGCTGGCTGTAATGATTTCGTCATCTAAGCCCACGCAGATCGTCATGAGTTCTTGATTTGCCCAGTGATTATAATGGAAGAATTCAATCATCGTTGGTTCGAGTTGATGCACCATACGTGAAGTCTCCTTAACTATGTTTGATCGACATGGCCGGCCGCCCAATGGTGTGGCTCACCGGCAAGCATATGGCGGGCCTCGTGAGGCCAGCCAAGCTAAATATCTCACAGCATCCATTCGGGCAGGCGCAGGCCACCCATCCGCTGCAGCAAGTGTTGGGTGGTGATATTTTCACCGAATTATTACCCTGACCGTTTGCTCATCTTTTTCCCAAAATACTCCTTCATCGGAGTGAAATAGGCATCTACCCAACCTTGCTGATATTGCATTCCATCTTCCGGAAGCCTAGTGTGTTGGATTGTTACCCGCGTACCTATTCCTTCGGCTTCCAGGATGATCTCCAAGAGCGAATCTACATCGGACTCAGCAAATTCACTCGTACGCCAGCTCTGAAGAATACGTTTTGAAGGTTCCAATTCGAGATTCGTGCCATGGATGTATCCATCCCATGCTTCGAATGATTCACCTACTTTAGCCGAAACCTTCGCCTGGCCACCTGTCATCAGAGAATGCTCATCAGAGTCAAGCCAAGCTGCATAAATCACTTCTGGAGATGCTGGAATCACATCTGCAACAATAAATTCTATGCTCATCATTCGACCTCCTTGACTATTGGATAATCACATCCTCCACCGCCCAACGGTTTGGGTTACCCTCAAGTGGGTGGGGCTTGTACTCGGCTTGAGAGCAGTATAAACCCGGAGCCAGAATTGCACCTATAAATCTCGCAGAGTTCCACTTGTCAGGTGCATCACGTCAAGATGGCGGCCATCCTTTTTCCCGAAAGGACACTACGTGTCCTGAGAACGCTGTGTTGGGCGGCACCTCACGGTTGGATAGTAGTCAGGTCCTTGTCTTCCATTTCCCAGGCATGGTCTAAGGTGTGAAAGGCGGTGTGCCGAATTAGGTATCGGAGCGGCCATTTCGTCACCTTGCCAGCCAATTTACTCTGTGAGTGGTAGTCCCGAATTGCGTTGCAATAGGCGTTGCGGTGTGCCTTCAATCCTTCATCGGTCAACAGCGGAGCCAGTTGGACGGGCAAATCGAGCTTCTTTGTCCAGTCCAATTCTGCTAGGAACGTATGGCGGACGATATAATCCCGATTTCGCCCTCCTCCTCGCGGCCCCTTCTGCATCTCAGCTGACACCCGCCCACGTACATCGTCGAAAAACGCCCAACACGCCTGCATCAGGGTCAACTCACGTTCCAATTCGGCACCCGACATGCTTTGCTTGTCGAAGCTCGAAAACGCGAATGAGATTCCCCAGAAGTCAGTTGAGCCTGTTCCTGGATACTGTTCGATCACCTTGACGTTCTTGATTATGTCAAACTCCGCCTCCAATTCAGCCAGTTGTACGACCGGTGAATATCGTGGAATGTAGGCACGTAGCCGTTCAATTGCATCCTCCATGGTCTTTGCCCCGCGCTCGAGACCGGGCCAGTCTGATGCCACCGCCACCACCTTCTTGCCCTTCGGTCCGATTTCTAATGTCACCCGAATATGGTTCGTCACAACCCCTCCAATCAGCAGTTCCTGCAATCGCACACCCGAAATGGAGCGAAGTGCTTGCTTTTCTATCCCACAAACCCGCCATGCTCATAACAAGATCGATTACGAAGGAAGTTCAATCACTTTGTCACGACAGCCTAATAGCTTGACTTAGGCGTAGTGGAGGTTACTACAAGCTTCCTATTCATTATCTCAACGCTTCTTAGTACTTTGAATTGTCCTCATTGCACCAACTGATCAGCGAGTCAATCTGGCGGTGGTGAAACTTCGCATGACCACCTTAGCCTTCCAGCCACTCAAGAGCATTCATCGATTCAAGGCCTCCTTCATGCTTCAGCTCTGGATCCCATCGAATCGGCCATTCTTTGACGTAGCTCCTTGTTTGAGAGCGGGCGCGAGCAAACCAAAACAATATGCTTTCCTTCGAGGTGCCATAAGGCGTTGGGGGTGGAAGGAATATGATCTCTGTAGGAGGTCTGACACCTTCGCTCAGCGGGCGCGAGATCAGTTCGCGGAGGTAGATTTCGTCAATCGCGATATGGATGAACACCTCCCCAAATGACCATGCCTCCTCACCCTCAGCTCAATGAACACCAATGATACCGAGCTGATCGCCCGGCCAAGACACCTTCAGAGTATTACGCGAGCCGGGTCGGTCTACTTCAGTGAGAGTTCCGGCAACGCGGTGCCAGCGGAGCGACTTGCCCAGTTCGCTGGCAAGCTACTCAGACTCGCTTGCCCTTGCGCGGGGGGTGGGCTTTCTCTACGCGCGCAACGAACTCGTCCACGCTAAACAAGGCGACACTTTCGCCAATCAGGGCCAGGGGTAGATCGTCCAGCTTCTTGAAGCGCACGCACGACTTGCCTACATCGTATCGCTTGCCTGTCGCCCGGTAAGCCGCCTCGAATCGCTCTCGGGCTGCCTCATCGGCATATAGGCCGATCAGATAGACCGCCATGTGGTTCTTCTGCGAAGCGAGCCCTGCGTAGGCCAACGGTTGCCCGTTGTAGGTGTCGGGGTAGCGCGCCAGCGGCACCTGGTAGGTGATCATCCCCCAGTTTATCGCCTCCTCGTAGCCGGCCGGCAGGTTGGTGAGGATGGCCTGGCGCACTGCCTCGAGCGCGGCCCGCCGGTCGGCGGGCAGTTCTGCCAGGTATTCAGCAACTGTGGTGGCATCTGATTGCATGAGCGGTGACTCCACTTAGACGGCGCGCATACGATTGTTCTTCGGGTTGTGTTCTAGCTCACACAGGCCAAGCGCCTCCATCAGCGGCGGGATATAAACCCCAAAGCGCCCCCGTAGCCCCTTCTTCAAGCCGTACCAGCCACCGATGGGGTTGTCGGGCGAGCGACCCCAGGCCTCGACCGTCCCTTCCTTGGCGGGCTTCTGTTCATCCGCGCCGCCAAGCTCAACCCAATCGCCGGCCGCCTTCAGCATGGCATACAAATCCTCCACGCAGCGAGCATCGTAGGTGAGGGTTGTTGTGCCGACGGTGCAGACCAGGATGCGCTTACCATCCTTCTCGTCCACGTGCATCGAGTACTCGGCTGTTCCAGGAGGAGTCTTGAGAACCCAGGGGTTATCCTTTGCGCGATCCAGCTTGTCCATACTGTTTCAACCCTCCTTGTGGGAATGGTTCGGAGCTCCATGTGCTATGAGGATCATCTGTTTTTTTATCCCAAATACCATATAATTAAGGTAATTATAATCGAAATTTATAGCGAAACAGGGTGTCTAGTCCCCTGTCCAGGTAAAGAGCAACGGTCAACCACGCAAGGGGCAGTTGAGAATGCCTTCGGTCCAGGTTGCAATCAAGTAGTTTTAGTGAACCTTTCTTCTCGCTGAATCAACCAATGACACGATTGGTAGATCAAAGGATAGTATCGGCTATCACCAGATACTGGCTCAAATGCAACTACTGAAGAACGCGTTTGCCAAAGATTATCTGCTCGATTCCAAGATGTGATGGCCTGGGTGACGGAATGACGGCCTCACGGATCTCAGCTTGTGTCAGCCCAGGCGGCTTGACTGGAAGAACTTTCTACATTGCCTGGAGCATTGCTTCATACATTCCCTTGCTTACCTTGGTCGTGTATCCTGGGACATTGACGTTTTCTACACTGATTTTCTCTTCCATCAATCTTCTCCTTTCTCTTATTTTAGCTAATTTTCCACGAAACCATTCTCCCATTGCCGAGTCACATCATGGTTGCGTAGATCGACTCCGAAATCTACCACAGCTTTCAGGTTCATCAGCACGGATACCCACCCCGCAATGACTTCCGTGCGATCCTGTATGGGCACGCCTACGTCTGTACGGGTGAAAATTGTGCCACCTTCGTCTTCTTCTTCAAGCCTGAAAGTCGTCGTCGAATTGCCGTAGTATCGCACAACATATTTATAGGGTGGAATCGATTCGAGAACACGCCCATCCCACTTCATCAACTTCCACTTTCGTCAAAATAGGTCCAACCATCCAATTCAGGGGGTTCTATTCCCAGTTGGGTCAGTATCGCCATGATCTGGGCACGGTGTTCTGTGGCGTGGTTGATCGCCTGGGTGAGCAGAATGGTCTTGGGCACATCCCGCGGCGTGCCATCCCAGTCAACTTGTACGATGTCTTCAGCCTGTACCCTGGGCGCCCAATCTACCAGGCTGAAGCCAGTAGATCGCGCCGAGTCAGCCATTTCTGTAATGGTCATCGGCGGTGCGTCTTTCGGACGCCGATACGGTTGACCGGTGCTGATGCGCGCAAGGTATGAACGTTCTGCCGTTACGATGTGCTGCAAAGTATCTTGAATGGAGCCATAGGTCCCGACTGAGGTAGATTTTAGTTGCTCATCTGTCAACCCAGCGCATTGTTCCAGCAGGCGTAAATTGGCCCACAGATTGTGACGAAATAACGTGGTGAGAGTGTCCGTTGGTTTCATCGTATCTCCCATATTTTTTATTAAAATCAAGATCAAACATGCTGGTCGATGAGGATCGGGTTCCCATCAGGGTCTAGTAAAACAAAACTGGCGGGACCAGTTGTGCTCTCATCTGCCTCGCTCTGAAATTCTATTCCTTTTGCCTTCAACTGCCGCTGTAGTTCACGCACATCGGTAAATCTATCGAGTTGGCGGGCATTGCTGTCCCAGCCAGGATTAAAGGTTAAGATATTCTTCTCAAACATCCCTTGAAAAAGACCGATCACATGATCACCATTCTTCAGGATCAGCCAGTTTTGGGTCATATCTCCCATCAAGACTGTAAAACCAAGTTTCTCGTAAAAGGCTTTGGAAAGATTGATATCCTTCACTGCCAGGCTGATTGAAAAATTGCCGAGATCCATATTGTGCTCCTTTGGTTAATCAAGATCAGATACTCATGTGAAACGATATTTTATGTATGTCAGGTAACCAAGCGAGGACTGTTTCCAATCCGGCTTTGCCAGCTATTTACTATTCGTCACCTCCCCGAAGCTGTCTGCACCGACTTCGCTTCCCGTTCCGCATATCTTGATGCCGATCGCATGTTGAAGGGTACACCTGACATAAGCGTGTTTCTTCTCGACCGGGAACCAGCATATTAATCATCAAAACGGATTGGATAAGTGATTCCAGTGTCTTCAGTTTTAAGCAGCGTATACAGGATACCTATAACAAGCGATTGCAGAGAAACTAAGCAACCGGCGATGGCTAATCCCAGGAAGCGAAAGAAGCGGTGTTTAGACATTGTAATTAGGACAATTTAACGCTAAATATACCGCAATTTTGGTTAATTTTCATCACAGTTTTCCGGGAGTAAAACAACTTAAAGAATTGGCAACATCAAAGCCTCTTTGTTAGAAGCTAGAAGCCAATCCAAACCAACACCACCTAGCGTTCTAATGTAACAAGACGGGTAAAATTATTTAGAAGCATGCTGCGATATAGGTACAAAATGCATCGTCTGGTGAAATTTAACCCAGACTACGAGGTTCTTTTCCGTCTACAGGATGGACTGCGGCGCGACGCTGGGCAACGCTACTCGATCAGAGAACCAGGCATAGAGGAGAAAATTGTTCACACAGGGGAAGAGATTGAACAGAAAGCGACCGAAGTTAAAATCTCCATTCCGATGTCCCACAATGTCTTGACAATCGTAGAGGAGTATGGGCAATGAAGGGTATGCAAGTTAAAATCGAGATCGCCCAGCGCGAACTGAGCGATCGGCATGCTGCGCATGCTTAGCGAAGAGGGTGGGTGGCCTCTCTTCGGTGGATACAACAAACATTAGCGTGTACTTATTCTTTCCATGGATAAGTTCAGGTTTCTTTATACCTGAAGTTTCATTCCACTTACCACAGACCGTAGATCGGTCCTGTAAAGTAGAAGACGATCACGCCGATGGAATTATAGAAACCATGTGCCAGGATCGCAGCCCACAGGTTATTGTCAAATTTTCGCTTCAGCCAGCTAAAAACAATTGCGTCGAAAGTGGTCACAACGACGCCGATAATGCCCTGCTCGGTATGCGCCAGGCCAAACAACACGCTGGATATGACCACCGTGAGCAACACCCCGGTCGAACTGCTGCCAAATAGACCGCCCAACACTTTTTGTAAGTAACCTCGATAGGCTATTTCCTCGCCTATCGCGGCCAGCGTCCAGGAGAGCGCCAGGAGCAGGAGAAGTCGTCCCAGGTTACCCTGCAAGTTGGCAAAGCCGCTGTAATCGATCGTGGCGCCGGTCAGCCGGTTCAGGATGGGCATCAGGACGCCAACATCGATCAGTTGCAAGAACAAGGTAATGATAAAGGTAAAACCGGCCATTGCCAGCCAGGATTGTGGCCGCTTGAATCCAATCACAGCAATCTGTTCACGGCGGATGAGCAGCGAAACGACCATCAGGCCGAGAATGACCAGGGTGGGGAGGAAAAGATCCAGCAGGACAACTGCCATAATGGCAGCGAACTCAATGATGGTGATGATTTTCCAGGTGGTTTTTGTGGCCATGACGGTCTCCTTCAGCCCGAAATCCATGGCTATTGTTTCATGCCTGCAGAAAAATCTAGGATACAATCACGAACGATGCTCTTCGATAAATCGCATTACTTCGGCGTGGGTCGGGCTATTCAGCACGCCGGGGAAGCTCGCACATACCAACCCCGCGACGGCCGCAGCGTACTGGATGGTTTGGTCATCGCTCCACTTCTTCAACATCCCATAGATGACACCGGCCCGAAATGAATCTCCGGCCCCTGCGCTGTCTTTTACTTCGACTGGAAATGGCTTGAACCGCTTGCTGGGTGCGCCTCTTCTGCCATACAGGATGGCATCTGCTCCCACTGTGAACACGACCAGACCCGAAGCGCGTTGCTGGTATTCGGCAAACAGTTCGAATAGCTCCGCTTGGGGATATTGCCTGTTGCGAAACTCCCCGGAGATGATGACTGCGGCGGCGGCACTGGATAATGGCTGGTCATAGGGGCAATCAATCGAGACAAAGGGCACGCCCAACTCGAGCGCGTATGTCCCGACCAGGGCGCTTTCAGCTTGAAACGGCG